>NZ_JBEZDS010000018.1:0-13527 GCF_040648435.1 Dactylosporangium sp. NPDC049140
CGAGCTGGTGTGCCCGGTGGATGTTCGCGGTGCTCATTGTCGGCCTCCCGATGCCGTTGTCTCCCTGACGCATTCATCGTCGTCCCCGGGAGGGGTGCGGCGCCGGGGCCGGAGCGACCGACCCGGCGGGACCAAAGACCTGTCAGTGGCCGGGACCTGAGGGCAGCAGGGCGGCGACGAGGTCGCGCAGCGGGCCGGCGAGGGCGTCGCGGTCCGCGGACTGCAGCGGCTCCATGCCGCCGACCGAGCGCAGCAGCACGATGCCGAGCGAGGCGGCCAGCACCATCTGGGCGCGCAGCAGGGTCTCGTCGTCGCCGGTCCGTGCGCCGGGAGCGCTGTGTGCGGCGGCGGCCAGGCGTTCGGCCGATGCGCGCAGGACGCCGCGGCGGATCTCGTCGGCGCGCTCGTCGCCGGAGGTGCGCAGCAGCAGCGCGAGCTGGCTGGGCGCGCCCTCGGGCCCGATCCGCGCGGCCTGGTCGGCGATGACGAGGTGCACCTCGGCCAGCGGCACGTCGCCCGTCTCGCGCCGCAGCTCGTCGACGGCCGCGGTCAGGCTGGCCTCGAACAGCCCTTCCTTGGACTCGAAGTACCGGGCGATGAGCGCCACGTTGACGCCCGCGTCCTCGGCGATGTCCCGCAGGGTGGCCGAGCTGTAGCCGTCGCGCGCGAACCGCCGCCGGGCCGCGTCGAGCAGCAGCGCACGGGTCCTCGCGGCGTCGCGGCGGCGGGCCGACGGTGCGGTCATCCGATCACGGTACCCGCTGCCGATTCACTCCAGCAGCGATGCGCACAGGCCGGTCAGGTGATCGACGAGGGGCTCGGCCGGGTCGCGCATGCCGTGCCAGACCCAGTCGATCAGGACCTCGCTGACGCCGGCGATCAAGGCCAGGATCGTTCGCTGGTACCGCATGGGGTCGGCCCGCAGCCGCGGCGCCAGCGGGGCCAGGAGCCGGCCGAACAGCTCGGCCTCCTCGCGCAGGACGCCCCGGCGGCGCAGCTCCATCCGCGGCGCGTTGATGTACACGATCCGGGCCCGGTCCGGGTGCTGGGCCAGCAGCCGGACCAGCGCCGCCAGCATCGGGCGCAGCGCCGCCTCGAGCCCGTCGGGGTCGCGGGGCGCGGCCGCGGCGACGTGCTCGAGCAGCCAGCCGTTGACCTCGCGGTGCAGGGCGAGCACGAGGGCCTCGCGGTCGGCGAAGTGGTCGTAGAAGTACCGTTTCGAGACCCTGGCGAGCGTGCAGACGTCGGCGACGGTCACGTCGTCGTAGTCCCGGGCCGCGAACAGCTCCACGGCCGCCGCGACGAGCCGCTCCCGCCGGTCGGCGGCGCGCTCCTCCCGGCTCTGCCCGCCGTAGGTCTCGCCGCGCCCGGACGGCCGATCGGCCAACCGCCACCTCCACCTTCGCCGCCCCCCGGAATGCGGACACGGTACCCGACGATCGCCCGGCGCAATTGCCCGAGTTTTCCGGAACCAGGCGGAAACCTTTCCATGGAAGTTTCACCCGGGCGGCGCGGTGCTCTCCCGGATCACGAGCGACGTGGCGAGCTCGACCCGCGCGGGCTCCACCAGCTGCCCGGCCGCGAGCCGCAGCACCATCTCCGCCGCGGCCCGGCCCATGCCCGCGAACGGCTGGCGCACGGTGGTCAGCGCCGGCCCGCACCAGCGCGCCACCTCGAGGTCGTCGAAGCCGACCACGCTGAGGTCCTCGGGCACCCGCAGCCGCGCGCGCCGGGCGGCCTCGTACACCCCGAGCGCCTGCAGGTCGTTGCCGCACAGCACCGCGGTCGGGTGGTCCCGCAGCGCCAGCAGCTGGGAGCCGAGCTCGGCGCCGTCCTCGAACGCGAACAGCCCGCTGCGCACCAGCTTCGGGTCCAGCGCCGCGCCCGCGGTCTCGAGGGCGGCGCGGGCGGCCTCGAGCCGGGCGCGGGAGCACATGTACTGCGCGGGCCCGGTGATGACGCCGATGCGCCGGTGGCCGAGGTCGAGCAGGTGCCGGGCCGCGGCGATCCCGCCGGACCAGTTCGTGGTGCCCACCGACGGGGTGTCGTGCACCGGCTCGCCGGTCGGGTCGACCACCACCAGGGGCACGCCGCTGGCCGTGAGCTGCTGGTAGTACTGCCCGCGGTAGGCCGAGTGCACGGCGATCACCCCGGCCGGGCGGCGCGACAGCAGCAGGTCGGCGGTGCGGCGCCCGGCCCGCGGGGCCTGGCCCTGCAGGTCGGTGAAGCCCACGGTCAGCCCGCGGTCGCGCACCACCTCCTCGACCCCGCGCATGATCTCGACCGCGAGGTGGCTCTCCAGGCCGGAGAAGGCGACCTCGACGATCGGCATCGCGCTCGTCGCGTCGGTGCGCCGGTACCCGTGCTCGCGCAGCAGCGCCTCGACCCGCTCGCGGGTGTCGACGGCGATCCCCGAGCGACCGTTCAGAACTTTCGAGACCGTCGGCGGCGACACCCCGGCCAGCCGCGCGATGGTCGCCACGGTCACCGACCCACGCGGGCGCCGACCCGCCTTCGCCGGTTCCTCCTGGGGATTCGTCTCGGACACCCTCGCATCATAAGACGCTCGCCGATGCCCGCCGATTGGCATTGACGTGCGTCGGTGGCGATCGTAACGTGGGGAAAAATTTCCGGTAAGACATCGAATGTTTCGAAAACATCAGCGCGCCGGAGGCCCGCATGAGCAACGCACCCGGGACGGTGACCGCGCCCGCCGGCCTCGACTTCGCGCTCCAGCAGGACTCGTCGCTGCGGGTCACCTGGCGGGGCCGGGAGCTGTTCCGGTACGTCTACCGCGCCCGCGAGTCCCAGGTGGAGTCGCCGCGGCCGTACCTGCACCCGATCCGCACCCTGGGCGGCCGGCTCGTGAGCGTGTACCGCCCGCACGACCACGTCTGGCACAAGGGCCTGTCGCTCGCGCTGCCGAACGCGGGCCCGGACAACTTCTGGGGCGGCCCGACGTACTGCCGCGACCGGGGCTACGTCCAGCTGCCGAACAACGGCGCCCAGCGGCACGAGCGCTTCGAGGTGCTCAACGCGGGCGATCGCACCCTGCGGGCGGTACAACGGCTGCGGTGGCTCGCCCAGGACGGCCGGGAGACGTTCACCGAGCGCCGCGGGCTGACGGTGACGGTCATGCCGTACCGCTCGGCCTGGCGCCTGGATCTCGACACCGCCCTGCGCAACGCGGGCGCGACGCCGCTGGACATCGGCAGCCCCCAGACCGAGGGCCGCGCGGGCGCGGGCTACGGCGGCCTGTGCTGGCGAGGCCCGCGAAGCTTCACCGGCGGCCGGGTACGCACGCCGGACACCGCGGGCGGCGACGACCTCAACGGCGTGCGCGCGCCGTGGCTCGCGTTCTCGGGCCGCCACGACGGCGACGGCAGCGCCTCGACGGTCCTGTTCGCCGACGACCCCGCCAACACCGGGCCGCCGACGGCCTGGTTCGTGCGCAGCTCGGCCTACGCGGTGGTGGGGCCGGCCCCGTTCGCGGACAGTCCCGTCCGGCTGGGGGCGGGGGAGGAGCTGCGGCTGCGGTACGGCGTGGTCTTCGCGGACGGCGAGCTGGGTGAGGACGAGTGCGCGACATTGGCCCACGCGTCATGACCGGATACGTGGCGCTGACGTTCGACGACGGCCCGGACCCGGGGAGCACGGCGGCCCTGGTGTCGGTCCTGCGCAACGCCGGCGCCCGGGCGACGCTGTTCCCGATCGGCCGCAACGCCCGCACCTACCCGCGACTGCTGCGCTCGGCCCGCAACGCCGGCATGTGGGTGGGCAACCACACCTGGTCCCATCCGAACCTGACCCGCCTGACCCCGCCCCGGGTGCGCGCCGAGCTGCGCCGCACCCAGTCCGTCCTGGGCGGTACGCCCCGGCTGTTCCGCCCGCCCTACGGCCGCACCACCCCGGAGATCCACGACATCGCGGCCCGGCTGGGCCTGATCGAGGTGCTCTGGGACATCGACTCGCGCGACTGGGCCGGAGCCGGCGCGGACGAGATCGTGGCCGCGGCCGCCCGCCTGACCGACGGCCAGGTCCTGCTGCTGCACGAGCGCTGCCCGGCGACGCTGGCCGCCCTGCCGCGAATCCTGGACGACCTGCGGGCCCGGGGCTTACGGCCCGGCCGGATCTGCCCGGATACGGGCCGGGCGATCGCCGGGTGACACCAAGGACGCGGCGGGTGTGGTGCTGGGGCTCACCACACCCGCCGTCTTTGGCCGTGCGGGGGACTGGCGGCTGACGAACGCGTTCGTTACGATCGTGTTCATGAGTCCTCGCAGGGTGCCGGTCAGCCGGCGCGACCGCCCCTCCAAGCCGCCGCTCAGCCGGGAGAGCCTGGTGGCGGTGGCGCTGGGCATCCTGCAGGAGGAGGGCCTGGAGCGCGTCACCATGCGGCGGCTGGCGGCGGAGCTGGACACGGGGCCGGCGTCGCTGTACGTGTACATCCAGAACACCGCCGAGCTGCACGGAGCGCTCCTCGACGAGCTGCTGTCCGCGCTGGTGCTGCCGCCGGGTGGCACCGAATGGCGGGACGCGGTCGCGGAGGTGCTGTCCGGGTACACGGCGATTCTGCACCGCGAGCCCAGCCTCGCCCGGTCGGTGCTCACGCTGCGGCCGTCCGGACCCAACTACCTCCGGCTCGTGGACGAGCTGCTCGGGCTGATGGCCTCCGGCGGGATCCCTGTGCAACAGGCCGCCTGGGGCGTCGATCTCCTGCTGCAGCTGGCCACGGCGACGGCGGCCGAGCAGGGAACGCGCGACGAGTCGGCCTCCGCGGACGGGGACGAGCAGCTGCAGGCGATGGCGGTCCGGGAGGCGTCGGCCGAGAAGTACCCGAACATCGGCCGCGCGCGCGGCGAGTTGTTCTCCGGCACCGGGGAGCAGCGGCAGCGATGGGCCTTCGACGCGCTGCTGAACGGGATCGCGGCCGTGCCCGCCCCGCGCGGCTAGTCGTTTGGCCATCGCGAACGCGTTCGTTACGAGCGTGTTCGTCAGGAATCTTGTGCAGAGGAGAAACGTCATGGAACAGGTTCGTATCGGGATCGTCGGCGGTGGGCTCGGGGGGCTCACGCTCGCCCGGGTGTTGCACGTGCACGGGATCGCGGCCACCGTCTATGAGCTGGACGAGTCCGCCGAGGCGCGCACGCAGGGCGGGATGCTCGACATCCACGACTACAACGGGCAGGCCGCGCTGCGTGATGCCCGGCTGTTCGAGGAGTTCCGCTCGATCATCCACGCCGGTGGCGAGGCCATGCGCATCCTCGACCGGCACGCCGGCGTGCTGGTCGAGGAGGCCGATGACGGGGGGCGTGGGCGGCCCGAGGTCGACCGGGGACATCTGCGCCGGATGCTCATCGACTCGCTGCCCGAGGGCACCATCCGGTGGGGGAGCAAGGTCACCGGCGTGCGCGGGCTCGGGGACGGGCGGCACGAGCTGGCGTTCGCCGACGGCGGGAGCGCCGTCACCGATCTGCTCGTCGGCGGCGACGGGGCCTGGTCCCGGGTTCGGCCGCTGGTCACCGAGGCGCGGCCGGCGTACGCGGGGGTGACCTTCTTCGAGCTCGACCTCCTCGACGCCGACGTGCGCCATCCCGGCGCGGCCGAGGTCGTCGGGGGAGGGATGCTGTTCGCGCTCGGGTCGGGCAAGGGGTTCCTCGCGCACCGGGAGACCGATGGCAGCCTGCACGTGTACGCCGCGCTGAAGACGGCGGAGGGCTGGGTGCGGGAAGCGGGCTTCGACGGTACCGAAGACGCAAAGGCCCTTCTCGTCGAACAGTTCGACGGATGGTCGCCGCGGCTCACGGGGCTGATCACCGAGGCCGACGGGCCGCTCGTGCCGCGGACGATCAACGTGCTGCCCGTCGGGCTGCGCTGGGACCGGGTGCCGGGCGTGACCCTCCTCGGCGACGCCGCGCACCTCATGTCCCCGTTCGCCGGCGAGGGGGCCAACCTGGCGATGTTCGACGGGGCGGAGCTGGGCAAGGCGATCGCGGCGCACCCGGGCGACGTGGAGGGGGCGCTCGCGGCGTACGAGGCGGAGCTGTTCCCGCGCAGCGAGGAAGCGGCCCGCGAGGCGGCGGCGAACCTGGAGATCTGCTTCCGCGACGATGCGCCGCAGAGCCTGATCGACCAGTTCGCCGCGTACGCCGCCGCCGGGCACTGAGCGGCCCTCTGCCTGCCTCTAGGCCGCGGCCGAGCGCAGCAACGTGCGGGAGATGCCTGAAGCGGCGGCCACCACTGCCGGTACCAACGCGGCCGGCTGCAGGCCGTCGAACGGCACGATCACCGAGAGCGCGGCGACGACCCGGCCCTCCACGTCGCGCACCGGGGCCGCCACCGACACGGCGTCCATCTGCACCTGCCGATCGCTCACCGCGTGGCCGGCGCGGCGCACCTTGGCGAGGGTCGTGCGCAGGCGCTCCGGGTCGGCGATCGTCAGCGGGGTGAACGCGACAAGCGGCCGGGCCAGGTACTGCTCGACGAACGTGCACGGCGCGTGCGCGAGCAGTACCAGCCCGACGCCGGTCGTGTGGGCCGGGAGCCGGCCGCCGACCCGGCTGCGCACGTCGAGGGCGCCGCGGCCGGAGATGCGCTCGACGTACATGACGTCGAAACCCTCCAGCACGGCGAGCTGCACGTGCTGGTGGGTGCCCTCGTAGAGGTCCTCGAGATAGGGCATCGCGGCCTCGCGCAGGCCCAGGGAGCGGGGCGCGAGCGCGGCAACCTCCCAAAGGCGCAGACCGATCTGGTACCGCCCGTCGGTGTCGCGCTCGAGGGCGCCCCACGCGGCGAGCTCGCCCACGAGGCGGTGCGTGGTGGCCAGCGGCATCCCGGCGCGGCGGCTGATCTGCGACAGGCTCAGCCGCCGATGCTCCCCGTTGAAGGCGCCGAGCAGGCTCAACACGCGGCTGGTCACGGTCCGGCCCGCGATGTGTCCGGTGGTCATGGCGGCGTCCCCCCGGGGGTGTTTCCGGAAAAGCTTGGCGCCCCCCGAGGCGATGCGTCAAGGATCTACCGCTGGCGTCATGCCGCCGAGTCGCGAGTGCGCCATGTATCGAGTGCCGTGCGCGCGGCCTTCACCCGCCGCCGCGAGGCCCTCGACAGTGAGGACCTCGCGGCGTGCATCGGCTAGCCGGCGACCACGACCGTGACCGGAACCGAGCGGGTCGCGCCCGCGGCGTTGGACAGTTCGGCCACGTACGAGTAGGTGCCCGGGGCGCGGCCGGCGACCACAGTGGACACGTGCTGCGCCGCCGGGGTCGCGGCGGTCAGCGCCACCCGGTCGATGGGGACCCCGTTCTCGTACAACGTGAACAGGCTCCCGTTCGTGCCCCACCAGAGGTTCGTCGACACCGTGTAGGAACCGTCGCCGTCCCAGTTGTCGCTCGACACCACCGCCACGCCCGGCGCGGCGTCGGTGACCGTCACGGTGACCGGTGTCAGCGCGGTGCGGCCGGCCTGGTTCAGCAGCTCGCCGGTGTACACGTACGTGCCGTTGCGCCGCCCCGCGATCGGCACGCTCGCCCGCTGCGCCGCGGGGCTCGCGGCGGTCAGCGGCACCGTGTCGATGAGGACACCGTTCTCGTACAACGTGAAGACGCTCCCGTTCGAGCCCCACCACAGGTTCATGACCACGTCGAAGTTGCCGTCGTGCAGGCCCGTCGCCCAGCCGCTCGTGCTCGACAGCACCCCCGTGGCCGGCGCGACCGCGGCCCCGTCCGGCGGCAGCGGCGGACCCGGGCGGGTGATGGCGATGGTGTACGTCGATGAGGCCGTCCCGTCCGCCGACCCCACGACGACCGGGATGTCCGTCGTGCCGGGCGGCACCGCGACCGTGCGCGGGGCGGAGTCCCCGGCGACGGTGACCGTCGAGCGCGGGTTCGCCGCGGCCGGGGTCACCTGCACGCTCGTGGTGCTCGCCGGGATCGTGAGCTCGTAGCGGTACACGTCGGGGGAGAACGCCGGTTCGAGGTCACCGCCCGTGACCGTCAGCCCGCTCAGCGACGCGTCGGCGTCGAGTGACGGCTTGCGGATCTGCAGCTGGTACACCTCGCGGGTCCCGTCCTCGGCGGTGACCGTGATCGGCACGTCGGCCCCGGTGTCGCCGAGCGTGATCGTCCCGCTACCCGTGGTCTGGGCGAAGCGGCTGCGCGCGGCCGCGGTGACCGTGACGGTGCGGGTCGTCGCGGGAACGTCCAATGTGTACGTTCCGTCGGCGTGCACCGCCGGCGTGCCCTGGTCGGTGGTGACGCTCAGCAGCCCGGTGTCGTTCGGCCGTGAACCGATGCCCTGGGCGACGCGGAAGTCGTCGACGTGGATGCCGCCGTAGTTCGAGCTGTTGGCGAAGAACTCGATCTCCTGCACCCCGGCCATCGGGGCGCGGAAGGCGGCGCCGGTCAGCTTCGCCTCGCCGTCGATGTAGAGGTCGAAGCGCTGGTTGGGAATGTCCACAACGGTCCGCACGGTGTACCACCGGCCGAGCTGGTACGCGCCGAGGGTGACGCTCGTCGTTCCGGAGTACGCGATGATGGTGTTCTTCGTGAACGCCACGCTCACCGCGTCGACGTCGCTCGGCCCGCGCAGGTACGGCGTGCCGAAGTAGTTGTTACCGGACGTGTACGGGTCGTCGCGCATCACCTTCGCCTCGACGGTGACGAGGCCCTGCAGCGCGGGGCTGAACGTGCGCTGCACACTCGTGCGTCCGCTGTTGGCGGTTCGTGTCATGTTCAGCGCGCCGCCGGACACTCCGACGCTGCCGCCCTGCGCGCTCACCGCGAGCTCCGGGGGCATGGCGTCGAAGGTCTGCACGTCGAGGTACTGCGGCACCGGCGCGGCGAGCAGCAGCGTTCCCGCGGCCGTGGCGGTCGCGGGGGTCACCTCGAGGCCGGTCCGGGTGGCCGGGTCGAGCCCGGGCGTGGCGGCGACCAGCGTGTACCCCTCGCCGACCGGGACCGCCGCGACCGTGAACGTACCGTCGCCGCTGCTCGTTCCTGTCGCGATCGCCTGGTCGCCGTCACGAACGGTCAGTGTCACGCCGGCGAGGGGCCGGCCGGCCTGGTCGAGCACCGTGCCGGTGACGCTACCGACGGTGCTGGTCGAGGCGAGCGTGAGCGGGACGGTGCTGCGGTTGCCGGCGCGCACCGTGACCGTTTGCGTCGCGGTCTGGTAGCCGTTGCGGCTCGCGGTCACGGTGACGTCGCCGAAGGGCACGCCGCCGATCGCGTACCAGCCGTCGGCGCCCGTGGTGGCGCTCGACGATCCGATGTGGACTGTCGCTCCCGCGATCGGCGCGCCGGCCGGGGTGCGCACGGTGCCCGCGACCGTCTCGGCGGTTGCGCCGGTCGGCGTGGAGTACTCGAAGGCGCCGATGTCGGCCCCGCCGTTGTACAGCGCCGTGCCCGCGTAGTCGTGCCCGCCGTTGTCCACGATGGACATCCCGCCGTCGATCGCGGGCGAGGCGGCGCCGGCGCGGAAGGCGTTGCCGGTGGCCAGCTGCGGGCCGGTGGCCGCGGTTCCGAACGGTCCGGCGACCGCCGGGTTGTCGAACCGCGGATCGCCGAGCACCGCGTGCGTGTCCGTGTCCGGGACGTCGAAGGCGGCGCTGCCGTACAGGTTGGCGTCGTAGCGGATCGTCGGGCTCGTGGTGAGCACGGCCACCGCGCGGGAGGTGGCGAAGACGTTGTCCGTCAGGTCGTAGGTCGCGGCGAGGGAGCTGCCGTAGCCGTACACCACGTAGTCGCTGCGGTCGCTGTAGAACGTATTGTTGTGCACGTTTGCGCGGGCGGCCTTGTCCGAATGCAGGTACAGCTGGTAGCGCCGGTTGTCCACAACGACATTCCCGCGCACAATCGCGTCACCGAACGCGAACTGGCACAGCAGGATGCCGTCGCCGTTGTGGTGCACGAAGTTGTACTGCACGAGCTGGCGCGTGGTGCCCTTGTCCGGGTCGATGCCGTTGGAGTCGGCGCCGCCCGCCTTCACCGAGGTCTCGTACACCTCGTTGTACTGGGTCGTCACGTCGTCGGCGAAGTACATCTCGATGCCGGACGTGCCCGCCTTGAACACGGTGTTGTGCTCGATGAGCGCGCCGCGCACGTTCGTGACGTACATGCCGTTGCAGCCGTACGCCGTGCCGGCCTGGCTGATGAAGTTGTCGCGGATGACGACGTTCGTGTGCGGGGCGAACTTGGTGTCGGCGGCACTGTCCCGGCTGCCCCAGCCGGTCGCCCGGGCCCCGGGGGCGTCACCGGTGTACTGCTTGATGACGATCCCCGCGAATGACGTGTTCGTCACCGTCGAGTGCTCGATCGTGACGCCGTCGAGCAGTGTCGGCGTCGCCGGGGGCGCGGCGATGTCGGCGACTGTCGCGTCGAAGACGATGCCGCCGGTGCGCTTCGAGCGGTCCCAGCCCGTGTCGTGGTGGATGCCGGGCTCGGTGTCGTCGGCGGCACTGCCGCTGATCCAGTTCACTTCGCCTGTCACATCGTGCACATCGACGGCGTCGAGCACGAAACCGTGCAGAGTCGTACCGTTGTCGCCGCCCACATGGACACCGCGCAGGTCCTTGAGGTTCGCCCCGGGCGTGTCGCTAGCCGGCGCCGCGTTGCTCACGTCGAGGTTGCGGATCGTCCAGTACTGCTGGTTGAACAGCCGCACCGCGTCCCCGGTCGCGCCGGCGCCGGCGATGCCCGGCTTGGCGCCGTCGCCGTACCGGTCGATCGTGATCGGCAGCCCGGCGCCGCCCGATCCCTTGGGCCACAGCTGGCCGGTCCAGGCCTGGCCGGCGTGCAGCAGCAGGGTGTCGCCGGGCTGGAACGTGGTCGCGGCGACCTTCGCGAGGCTGCGCCAGGGGTGCTCGGCACTGCGGCCGTCGGCGGCGTCGTCGCCGGCTTGGGCGTCGAGGTAGTAGGTGGCGCCGGTCGTCTCGGGCGCGGGCTGGGCGTGGGCGGTACCGGGCAGGATCAGCGCGGCGGCGGCCGCGGCGGCGAGGAACGGGGCTCTGCGCATGCGGGGTCTCCCTCGGCGGAATGTTGGAAAACGTATTCCGCTGTGCGGTGGCCGTCAAGCGTGGGCCAGAATGTGCTGGTGGATGATGTTGCTCGCCGCGGCCCGGCGACCCTGCACGACGTGGCCCGGGAGGCCGGGGTCTCCTACGCGACCGCGTCGCGCGCGCTCAACGGCAGCGCGCGCAACGTGCGGCCGGAGAACGCGGAGCGCGTACAGGCCGCGGCCGACCGGCTCGGATACGCCCCGAACCTGCCGGCCCAGGCGATCGCGCGCGGCTCGACGAGTACCGTGGCGCTGGTCGTCAGCGACGTCGACGACCCCTACTTCTCCGAGATCGCCGGCGGCGTGATCGACGCGGCCGAGGACGCCGGGCTGATCGTGACCATGGCCGTGGCCGACCGCTCGCCGGGCCTGGAACTGCAGATCGTCCGCGCGCTGCGGGGCCACCGCCCGCGCGCGATCCTGGTCGCGGGCAGCCGCATCGACGGCGCGGGCACGCGGGCGTCGCTGGTGGAGGAGCTGGAGGCGTACCGGCTCGCCGGCGGCCGCGTCGCCATCGTCAGCCAGCCCGACCTGCCGTTCCCGACCCTGGCCATCGACAACTTCGGCGGCGCACGCAGTCTCGCGGTCGCCTTGGCCGCTCGGGGGTACCGGCGCTTCGCCATCGTCCACGCCGAGGAGGCGATCCGCACCTCGCACGAGCGCCGCGCCGGCTTCCTCGCGGGCCTCGCCGACGCCGGCCTGCCCACCGGCTCCGTCGCCACCGTCCAGGCCGACTTCACCCGCGCCGGCGGCCACGCCGCGGCGGCCCGGCTGGCGGCCCTGGCCCGCGAAGGCGTCGAGGCGGCGTTCGTGGTCAACGACGTGATGGCGATCGGCGCGATGACGGGCCTGCGCGAGGCGGGCCTGGTACCGGGCCCCGACCTGGCCGTGGCGGGCTTCGACGACATCGACGCGGCCGCACACGTACACCCGGCGCTCACATCGGTGCGCGTACCATTGCGCGCCATCGGCCGACACGCCGTAACCATGGCGCTTTCCGGCCGCGACTCCGGCACCGTGGACATTCCGGTCGAGGTGGTGCTGCGCGCCAGCACCCCGGCGCGCTGAAGGGAACGACTTTGCCGCATCCAGCGAGGCCCACGGTCACGCTCCGCGACGTGGCCGCGGCCGCCGGGGTGTCGGTCGCGACCGCGTCGCGGGTGCTGGGCGGCAGCGCGCGGACGGTCGCCCCGCAGTACGCGAGCCGCGTGCTCGAGGCCGCGGCCGCCCTGCGGTACACCGCGGACGTCTCGGCGCGCGCGATGCGCCGCAAGAGCGACGCGATCGCACTGGTCGCCGACGACCTCACCACGCCGTCGATCGCGCAGGTGGTCGCGGCGATGGAGCGGCAGGCGCGCACCGTGGACGCCTTCGTGACCGTGTCGGCCACGCGGGGCCTGGCCGAGCGGCAACTGGAGACGGTGCGGACCCTGGCCGGCTTCCGCCCCCGCGCGCTGGTACTGACCTCGAGCCGGCTCCGCCCCGGCGCGCTGGGCGGCCGGCTGGTGGACGAACTGACAGCGTACGAGTCCGGCGGCGGCCGCGTGGTCATCTACGGCGGCCTCGAGATGCCCTTCGACTCGATCCGCGTGGACGACCGGGCCTCGGCTCGCCTCATGGGCGCCCACCTGGCCGCGACGGGCCATCGCCGCCCGATCATTCTCGCCGGTACCCGCGACCGCTCCTACGCCGCCGAACGAACCTCGGGCTACATGGAGGGCCTGCTGGCGGGCGGCGTGGACGCGCAGGATGTGCGCATCGTGAACTGCGACGTGAGCCGCCGCGGCGGCCACGAGGCCACGGCCCACCTCCTGCCCGACGACCTCGGCGACGCGGACGCGCTGCTCGCGGTGAACGACGACATCGCCATCGGCGCCCTGGCCGCCTGCCGCGAGGCGGGCATCGAGGTCCCGTCGCGCCTGACGGTGACGGGCTTCGACGACATCCCCCTGGCCGCGGACGTGACGCCGCGCCTGACCACGATCGCACTGCCCTTCGCCGCCATCGGCGTGCGCTCGATCCGCCTGGCCCTGACCCTGCGCGACCCGCGCCTGTCCCCGACCCGCGAGACGGTCGTGGGCACGCTGGTTCCCGGAGCCAGCCTCCAGCTCCGCACCCACTGACCGCACGGCTGCCAGCTCATTACGTCGCCACATCCGGCCGCACGAACGCACACGCACAGCGCGTTCGAGCAGAGGTGCGCCGCACGAACGGCGCGCGCGGTGTTCATTTGTGCAGAAGCGCGCCGGGGAGCGCAGCCCGTGTACGAACGCACACGCACTCGCGCGTTCGAACAGAACCGAGCGCTCGTACCGCACGAATGCGCGCACGCTGCGCGTTCGTGCAGCCCGTGGGAACGCGCGCGCACGGCGCGTTTGTGCAGGGCTGCAAGACGGTGCGAACGCGCACGCACAGCGCGTTCGAGCAGAGCCGAGCGCTCGTGCCGCACGAATGTGTGCACGCTGCGCGTTCGTG
>NZ_JBEZDS010000018.1:13624-13791 GCF_040648435.1 Dactylosporangium sp. NPDC049140
GTGCAGCCCGCGTGAACGCGCACGGGCGGCGCGTTTGAGCGGAGTCGTGCGGTCGTGCGGCACGGATGTGTGCACGCTGCGCGTTCGTGCAGCCCGCGTGAACGCGCACGGGCGGCGCGTTTGAGCGGAGTCGTGCGGTCGTGCGGCACGGATGTGTGCACGCTGCG
>NZ_JBEZDS010000018.1:13887-101137 GCF_040648435.1 Dactylosporangium sp. NPDC049140
TGCGCGTTCGTGCAGCCCGTGGGAACGCGCACGGGCGGCGCGTTTGAGCGGAGTCGTGCGGTCGTGCGGCACGGATGTGTGCACGCTGCGCGTTCGTGCAGCCCGTGGGAACGCGCACGGGCGGCGCGTTTGAGCGGAGTCGTGCGGTCGTGCGGCACGGATGTGTGCACGCTGCGCGTTCGTGCGGGGCGCGGTGTCGTGGTGGGCGAACGGTGTGCGGTGTGCGTTCGTGCAGGGTGCGGCGGTCGTGCGACATTAACCCAATGCGCTGTGCGTTTGTGCAGGACCGCGCCGGGGGAATGCACCCGTATCCAGGTCGGCGGTTCGGGGCCAGGTAAGACGGCGTTGCTGCAATGTGGCGGCACGCCCTGCAGCGCGGTGACCGGCGTCCCGGCCCGAGAGAGCGCCGAGTGTCCGAGCATTGGCGTCCGAGCGCCGCGTACCGAGTGTCCGAGTGCCGTGTGCTGAGTGTCCGAGTGCCGCGTGCTGAGCGTCCGAGTTTCGCGCGCCTGGTGCGCAGCGCCGAGTGTCGAGTGCCCAGCGCTCCACCGCCAGTGCGACGCCGCGTCCGGCCGGCCCGGCGCCGGCGCCCCAAAGCCCCAGGAAAGCGCTTGTCTCCAGCATCGAGTTGGGGCGATTGTGCCGTTAGGTGTTGACCTGGGAGCCAAGACCCGTCAGCGTCGTATACGGCACCATGAGCGCGCTCACAACGGGGCAATATCCGCATACGCCCGTGGGGCTTGACCGGCCCCGGTGCGGCGTGCAGACTGCGGAATACGTTTTCCCACAAGAGACACCCCCGAAGGGGAAAGCGATTGGAGACTCGACGTTGAGTGCGCTCGGCGAGCTGCAAAGGCTCGGCAAAGCCAAAGGCGCCCCGCCGCGAAAACGCGACAACAAGGCGGCCTTCCTGTTCCTGCTGCCCTGGTTCGCCGGGCTGGCGCTGATCACCGCCGGGCCGGTCCTGGTCTCGTTGTTCCTCGGTTTCACCGACTACAACCTGATCCAGGACCCGAAGTTCACCGGCCTGCACAACTTCCAGCGCATGCTGCACGACGAGCGTCTGCACCAGGCGCTGCGCGTCACGTTCATCTACGTGTTCGTCAGCGTGCCCCTGCAGCTGGCCGCCGCGCTCGGGCTCGCGTTGCTGCTCGACCGGGGCATGCGCGGCCTGGCGTTCTACCGCTCGGTGTTCTACCTGCCCTCCCTGCTCGGCTCCAGCGTCGCGATCGCGGTGCTGTGGCGGCAGATCTTCGGCGCCGAGGGGCTCGTCAACCAGGCCCTGGAGCTGGTCGGGGGGCACGGCCGGGGCTGGATCTCCGACCCGTCGACGGCCCTGGGCACGCTCGTCGTGCTCAACATCTGGACGTTCGGCGCGCCGATGATCATTTTTCTTGCCGGGCTGCGGCAGATCCCGGTGATGTACTACGAGGCGGCCGACGTCGACGGGGCGAGCACGTGGACGAAGTTCAGGAAGATCACGCTGCCCCTGCTGTCGCCGATCATCTTCTTCAACCTCGTGCTCCAGGTGATCCACGCGTTCCAGAGCTTCACCCAGGCGTTCGTCGTCTCCGGTGGCAGCGGCGGGCCGTCCGACTCGACGTTGTTCTACACGCTCTACCTGTACCAGCGCGGCTTCGGCAATTTCGACATGGGCTACGCCTCCGCCCTGGCGTGGCTGCTCCTGCTCATCATCGCCGCCTTCACCGCGGTCAACTTCTGGGCCGCCAAGCACTGGGTCTTCTACGATGACTGATCTCCGCGCGCGCCCGGTATTGAAGCGTTTCAAGGTGCTCAAGCACGCCGGCCTCGTCCTGCTCGCCGCCGTGATGCTGTACCCGGTGATCTGGATGGTCGTCAGCTCGCTGCGCCCCGGCAACGAGATCTTCCGATCGCCGGGACTGGTGCTCTCCGACCTCGAGACGCACAACTACGGCGAGGGCTGGAACGCCCTCGCGAGCCCGTTCGGGCACTACCTGTTCAACTCGGCGATCGTCGTGCTCGGCTGCATCATCGGCAACCTGGTGAGCTGCTCCATGGCCGCGTACGCGTTCGCCCGCCTCGAGTTCACCGGCAAGCGCCTGTGGTTCACCGTCATGCTCGGCTCGATCATGCTGCCGGTGCACGTGCTCATCGTGCCGCAGTACATCATGTTCGCGCAGGTCGGCTGGATCAACACGTTCCTGCCGCTGATCGTGCCGAAGCTGCTGGCCACCGACGCGTTCTTCGTGTTCCTGATGGTCCAGTTCATCCGGGGCCTGCCCCGCGAGCTGGACGAGGCCGCGCGCATCGACGGCGCCGGGCACCCGCGCATCTTCCTGCGCGTGATCCTGCCCCTGATGCTCCCGGCCCTGGCCACGACGACCATCTTCACGTTCATCTGGACCTGGAACGACTTCTTCAGCCAGCTGATCTACCTGACCGACCCGCAGATGTACACGGTGCCGGTCGCACTGCGCTCGTTCGTGGACTCCACGGTCTCCACGTCGTGGGGCGCGATGTTCGCCATGAGCGTCGTGTCCCTCCTGCCGATCTTCCTCGCCTTCCTGATCGGCCAGCGCTACCTCATCAAAGGCATCGCCACCACCGGCATGAAGTAAAGGACACCCCCCATGACTGCAGCATTCTCCCGCCGCACCGCCCTCAGACTGGCCCTCGGCGTCGGGGCCGGAGCCGTCCTCACCGCCTGCGGCACCGGCGGCGACAGCGACGCCTCCGGCGACCTGACCAAGGAGAACATCACCCTGCGCTTCACGTGGTGGGGCTCCGACGCCCGGCACAAGCGCACCCAGCAGGTCATCGACCTGTTCCAGAAGGCCCACCCGAACATCACGGTCAAGGGCGAGTTCAAGGACTGGAACGGCTACTGGGACAGCCTCGCCACGACGGTCGCCGCGAACGACGCGCCGGACATCATCCAGATGGACGAGTTGTACATCTCCTCGTACGCCCAGCGCGGCGCCCTGCTCGACCTCGGCACGGCGTCCAAGCACCTGCAGACCGGCGACTTCGACCCGAACGCGCTGGGCACGGGCAAGGTCGACGGCAAGCTGTACGGGCTGCCGGTCGGCCTGACCACGTACTCGATGATCGTCAACACCGACCTGCTCAAGCAGTACAACATCGAGCTGCCCGACGACACCAAGTGGACGTGGGACGACCTGAAGACGATCGGGGCCAAGGTGTCGGCGGCCGGCGGCGGGAAGGTCACCGGCGTGCAGTCGTGGGGCTTCGACATCGGCGGCGTCAACATCTGGGCGCGGCAGGCCGGCGGCTCGCTGTACGACGACAAGGGCAAGGTCGTCATCGAGCCCGCGGTGCTGGCCGCCTACTGGCAGTACCTCGTGGACATCTCCAAGTCCGGGGTCGCGCCGCCCGCGTCCGTCTCCGTGGAGCGGGCCGGCGCGGGGCTCGACCAGTCCGGCACGGCCACGAACACCAGCGCCTTCGGCACCTGGTGGAACACCCAGCTGACCTCGCTGACGGCGGCCAGCGGCAAGAGCCTCAAGCTGCTGAAGCTGCCCGGGGAGGCGCAGGCCAAGTCGCCGGGGGCGTACTACAAGCCGTCGATGTACTGGTCGGTCTCCTCACGCTCCAAGCACGCCGCCGAGGCGGCCGCGTTCGTCGACTACCTCGCCAACAGCCAGGAGTCCGCCGACGTGCTGCAGACCGACCGCGGCGTGCCGGCCAACAGCAAGATCCGCCAGACGCTCGCGGCCAAGCTCGGCGCGACCGACAAGGCCGCCGCCGAGTACCTCGACGCGGTGAAGGTCGGCGCCCCGCCGCGGGTCACGCCGAAGGGTGCGAGCAGCGTCGAGACGATCCTGAAGCGGTACACCGAGGACGTCCTCTTCGGCCGCAAGTCCCCGCAGGACGCCGCCGCGGCCTTCATCAAGGAGCTCCAGGGAGAGATCGATGCTGCGTAAAGCAGCCGTGGTCGGTACGGGGGCGATCGCCGTGGCGCACGCGCGGGCCATCCGCGCGCACGGCGACCGGCTCGACCTGGCCGCCGTCGTCGACATCGACGGCGGCCGGGCCGCCGACTTCGCCGCCACCTGGGGCGCGCCGCGGGTGTACGCGGACGTGGGCGCCCTGCTGGCGGCCGGCGGGGTCGACCTCGTCCACCTGTGCACGCCGCCGGCCTGGCACGCGCCGCTCGCCGCGCAGTGCCTGGAGGCGGGCGTGGACGTGCTCGTCGAGAAGCCGCCGACGCTGTCGCTGGCCGAGCTCGACGCGCTCATCGAGGTCTCCGGGCGGACCGGCGCGCACCTGGCCACCGTGTTCCAGCACCGCTTCGGGTCCGGGGCGGTGCGGCTGCAGGCGATGGCGGCCGCGGGCGAGCTCGGCGCGCCGATGCTCGCCACCTGCGAGACGCAGTGGTACCGCGACGACGACTACTACAACGTGGCCTGGCGCGGCCGCTGGGACACCGAGGGCGGCGGCCCCACCATGGGCCACGGCATCCACCAGCTCGACCTGCTGCTGTCGGTCCTCGGCCCCTGGGAGCAGGTGACCGCGGTCGCCGCCCGCCGCGCCCGGCACGTGGAGACCGAGGACGTCTCGATGGCCCTGGTGACCTTCGCCGGTGGGGCCACCGCGGCGGTCGTGAACTCGGTGCTGTCGCCGCGGCAGGAGTCCCGGCTGCGCTTCGACTACGCGCACGCCACGGTCGAGCTGCGGCACCTCTACGGGTACACCGACGACGACTGGACGATCACGCCCGCGCCCGGCCACGACGACGTGGCCGAGCGCTGGCGCCGGGAACGGTCCACCGTGGAGAGCGGGCACGCCGGGCAGCTCGCCGCCGTGCTCGACGCCCTCGACGCCGGGGTCGCGCCGCCGGTCACCGCGGCCGACACCCGCCGGACCATGGAGCTGATCGCCGCGCTGTACGCCTCCGCCTTCACCGGCGCCCCCGTCCACAGTGGACAGATCTCGCCCGGCGACCCCTTCGCCAAGCGCATGAACGGAACAGGTGCACCTTGGGAATGAACGTCGACCACGCCCTCGACCGCTCGGTCACCGTCTCCTCCGGCGGCGTGGGGCTGTTCACCTACGTCTACCGGCCCGACACGCCCAGGCTGGAGTCGCCGAAGCCGTACCTGCACCCGATCCGCACGCTCGCCGGCGACGTCGTGTCGCTGTTCCGCCCGCACGACCACGTCTGGCACAAGGGCATCGCCTGGTCGCTGCCGCACGTGGGCGAGCACAACTTCTGGGGCGGCCCGACGTACGTGCACGGCCGCTTCTACGTCCAGCTGGACAACAACGGCAGCGCCGAGCACCGCGAGATGACCGACCTGTCGGCCACCAACGGTGACGCGACAGTTGCGCACCGCCTGGACTGGGCGTCACAGGCGGGCGACCCGGTCATCGCGGAGACCCGCACCCTGCACGCCTCGCTCGTGGACGAACAGACCTGGACGCTCACCGTGCACACCAGCATGCGCAATGTGTCGGGCGAAACGCTCAGCTTCGGGTCGCCGACCACGAAGGGGCGGGAGAACGCGGGCTACGGGGGGCTGTTCTGGCGCGGGCCGCGCGACTTCACCGGCGGCACCCTGCAGTCGCCGGACGGCACCGGCGGCGACGACCTGCGCGGCACCCGCGCGGAGTGGTTCGCCTTCCGGGGCCGCCACGACGGCACCGACCGGGCCTCGACGATCGTGATGGTCGACGCCCGCGACAACCCGCGCCACCCGCCGCAGTGGTTCGCCCGCACCGAGGAGTTCGCCTGCCTGAACCCGGCGCCGTTCTTCAGCGAGGAGCTCGAGCTCGCCGACGGCGACACGCTCGCCTTCCGCTACGCGGTCGTGATCGCGACCGGCGACCGCGGCGACGAGGGAACCGCGGCGCTCGCCGGACTGGGGCGGGCGGCGTTGTGACGAAGCGGTACGCCATCGTCGGCACCGGACACCGGGCGGGAATGTACGTCGACGCGCTGAACGGCGCCCACCGCGACCACGGCGACCTCGTGGCGCTCTGCGACCCCAACCCGGTCCGCATGCGCCACCACGGCGAACACCTCGCGCACTACCACCCGGACGAGCTGGCGAGGCTCCTCGACGAGCAGCGCCCCGACCGCATCATCGTCACCTCGCCCGACGCCACCCACGACCGGTACATCTGCGCCGCCCTCGATCACGGCATCGACGCGGTCACCGAGAAGCCGATGACGACCGACGCGGAGAAGCTGCACCGCATCGCCGAGTCGGCCCGGCGCTCGACGGCGGGCCTCACCGTCACGTTCAACTACCGGTACTCGCCGCGCAACAGCCTCGTGAAGCGCCTGCTGCTCGACGGGGCCGTCGGCCGGGTCACCTCGGTGCACTTCGAGTGGCTGCTGGACACCGCGCACGGCGCCGACTACTTCCGCCGCTGGCACCGCGACAAGGCGATGTCGGGCGGGCTGCTGGTGCACAAGTCCACCCACCACTTCGACCTCGTCAACTGGTGGCTCGCCGACGTGCCGCAGACCGTCTACGCCTCCGGCGGCCTGCGCTTCTACGGCGAGCGGAACGCCGCCGGGCGGGGAATGCCGCCCCGCCCGGCGCTCGGGCGCGACCTGCCCGCGGACGACTCCTTCCGCCTCGACCTGTCCGCCGATCCGCGGCTGCGGCAGTTGTACCTCGAGGCAGAGGCCGAGGACGGCTACCACCGCGACGCCGACGTGTTCGCGGCCGGCATCTCCATCGAGGACTCCCTCTCGCTCGCGGTGACCTACGAGGGCGGGGCGACGATGGCGTACTCGCTCACCGCGTTCGCGCCCCGGGAGGGGTACCGCGTCGCCTTCAACGGCACGGAGGGCCGCCTCGAGCTCGACGTCGGCGAACGCTCCTGGGTGCGCCCGGCCGGCGTGGTCGACCCCACCGGCGGGCCGCCCGGCAACGAGTCCCACGAGCGGCTCGTGCTGCAGCGGCACTGGGAGCGGGCCGCCGAGATCCCGATCCCGCACGGCGCCGGCGCGCACGGCGGCGGCGACGCGATCCTGCTGCGCGACGTGTTCGAGGGGGCGTCCGACGACCCGCTCGGCCGCGCGGCCGGCCTGCGCGACGGCGCCAACAGCGTGCTGGTCGGCATCGCCGGCAACGTGAGCCTGGCGCAGGGCAGAGCGGTGGCGATCAGCGAACTGTGAGCCGGCTGCCAGGAAGCGCCGCTACGGTCGGGGCATGGCGACGGTACGGCGGGCATGCGCACTCCTGCTCGTGCTCGCCGCGCTCACCCTCCTGGCCGGGTCCGCGGTGCCGGTGCCGCCACTCGGCAACGGGCTCGCCCGCACCCCGCCGATGGGCTGGAACGACTACAACGCCTTCGGCCTCGACGTCACCGAGGACCTCGTCCGGCGCACCGCCGACCGGCTCGTCTCCTCGGGACTGCGCGACGCCGGCTACGTGTACGTCAACATCGACGACGCCTGGATGGCCCCGGCCCGCGACGCCGCCGGGAACCTGCAGGCCGACCCCGAGCGGTTCCCGCACGGCATCGGGGCGCTCGCCGGCTACGTACACGGGCTCGGGCTGAAGCTCGGCATCTACGAGGACGCGGGCACGAAGACCTGCGGCGGGTACCCGGGCAGCCTCGGCCACGAGGAGCAGGACGCGCGCCGGTTCGCCGCGTGGGGCGTGGACTACCTCAAGTACGACACCTGCTACGACGGCGGGGTGCCGGCGCGGGAGCGGTACGGGGCCATGCGCGACGCCCTCGCGGCGACGGGGCGGCCCATCGTCTACAGCATCTGCAACTGGGGCGCCGACCGCGTCTGGGCGTGGGGGAGCGGGTACGGCAACCTGTGGCGCACCACGCCCGACATCCGGCCCACCTTCGCGAGCCTCCTCGACGTCTTCCACGCCACCGTGCGGGTCTCCGGCTACGCCGGGCCGGGCGGCTGGAACGACCCCGACATGCTCGAGGTCGGCAACGGCATGACCCGGACCGAGGACCGCGCGGAGCTGAGCCTGTGGGCCATGCTGGCCGCGCCGCTCATCACCGGCGCCGACCTCACCACCGCCTCCCGCGAGACCCTCGCCGACCTCGCGAACCCGGCCGTGGTCGCGGTCGACCAGGACCCGCTCGGCCGCCCCGCGACCGTGGTCTCGTCCCGCGCCGGCCTCGACGTGCTGACCCGGCCGCTCGCCGACGGCGACGTGGCGGTGCTGCTGTTCAACGAGACCGGCGCCGCCGCGGACATGGCGTGGACGGTCCCGGGCGCGACGGCCGTGCACGACCTGTGGACGGGCGCGACGGGCACCGCGGTCGCGGCCCGGGTGCCGGCCCACGGCGTCGCGATGTTCCGCGTCGCTTGACCGCATCGCCGACCATGGTTGCGTGCGACGTTCCGTGGTGGTTGGGCTGATGGTGCTCGTGGCCGCGGCGGCCGGGCTCGCGGCGGTGCTGTTCCTGCCGCCCGTCGTCGTCGACCACGACCTGGGCCGCACCGCCGTCACCGCCAACGAGCGGCTCACGGCCGTCAACAACGTCCGGACCGTGCTGCTGCAGGCGCTGGGCGCGGTGATCCTCGGCCTGGGCGCGTACGCGACCTGGCGCCGGCTGCGCATCAACGAGGAGGAGCTGCGGCTGAGCCGCAGCGGGCAGACCACCGAGCGGTACTCGCGCGCCGTCGAGCACCTGGGCCACGAGTCCCTCGATGTGCGCATCGGCGGCGTCTTCGCGCTCGAGCAGATCGCCGGGCAGTCGCCGGAGGACCGGGACGCGATCGTGGCGATCCTCTGCGCCTACGTGCGCGGGCACTCGCCGTGGCCGCCCGGGCGCCCCGGCCAGCCGCCCGCCGACACCCCCGTCACGGAGCTGTGGAGCCTGGCCGTGCGGGCCAACGACGCGCAGGCGGCCGTCACCGCCCTCGCCCGGCTGCACGCCGCGGGCGGCGCCGAGCGGCTCAGCCTGCCCCGCACCGACCTCCGCTTCGCGCGGATGGGCGGGCTCGACCTTCGCGGGGCGTACTTCGGCGGCGCCACCCTCATGCGCGCCCGGCTGCAGGGCACCGACCTGCGCGACTGCTTCCTGGAGGACGTCGACCTGCGGCACGCGGAGCTGGCCGGGGCCGACCTGCGCGGCGCGGTCCTGACCGGCGCCCGCCTCGACGGGGCCGTCGCCGACGCGCGGACCCGCTGGCCCGAGGGCTTCGATCCGGGGGCGGCGGGCGTCGCCGGGACCGGCGTATCGTGAGTGACCACGCACGAGGGGGAGTCATGGAGTTCTATGTCGCGACCCGGCGGGTGGTCGCGTTCGCCATCGCCTACGCGGCAATCGTGGTCGTGGACGCCGTGTTCGTGGCCGGGTGGTACGCCGCCGACGTCCCGGGGGTCCTGCAGGCCCACTGGATCGTCATCGCCGTCGTCGTCCTGGGCCTCGTAGCGCTCGGCGTGGTGCTCGGGATCCTCATCACGACCGCGTTCTGGGTCTACTCGTCCGTCAAGCAGTCGCGCGAGCACGGCGCGCCGCCCTACGGGCACCTCGGCTACTACGGCATCGGGGCGTTCTTCCTGCTGTTCGTGTTCGCGTACGCGGTGCCGGGCATCTGGGGCAACGCGGCCGTGCGGCTGGCCGGCTGCGCGCTGCTCATCGCCGGGGTGCTGCACACCCGCGGCTGGCTGCGCGCGCGGAGCAACCCGGGCCGGCCCTACGCCGCCGACCGGTACTCGATGGTCACCGGCGGCGACCCCGTGGGCCCGCTCGCGGCCCAGCCCACCGCCGACGACTGGAACGCCGCGCAGTGGGACCCGTCGGTGCAGGAGGAGATCGAGCGCCGCCGCCGGCGCGAACAGACCCGCTAAGCCTAGGCCGCGGCGGCCCGGGCCTCGGCCTGCACGATGCGCTGCTTCACGTCGCCGAAGTGCCGGCGCATCGCCTCCCGCGCCGCCTCCGGGTCGCGGGCCCGCAGCGCGTCCACGATGCGGCGGTGGTTGGCGACCGTCTGCGCGACGCGGTCCTCGGGCGGCGCCAGCACGCCCCCGATCTCGTGGTACACGTCCCAGAACATGCCGATGAGTTGCAGCACGAGGTCGTTGCCGCAGCCCTCGTAGAGCAGCGCGTGGAAGGCGCGGTCCGCCGCGGTGTCGTGGGCCATGCCGGTGACCAGGGCATCGAGCGCGGCCACGCGGGCCTCGCTCACGGTGCCGGCCACCGAGCCGATGAGCCCGGTCTCCAGCAGTTCGCGCACCTCGACCAGGTCGTGCAGCGCCCGCACGCCGCCGCCCGGGCCGGTGCGCACCCGGAACGTGAGCGACGGGGTCAGGGCGTCGAGCGAGGCGCGGCCGACGAACGTGCCGTACCCGTGCCGGATCTCCACGATCCCGAGCGCCTGCAGCGCCCGGATCGCCTCGCGCACGCTGTTGCGGCTCGCCCCGAGCAGGTCCATGAGCTGCGGCTCGGTCGGCATCGGCGCGCCGGGCGGCAGCTCGCGGTCGTGGATCAGCTCGACGATGCGGTCCTGCACCGTAGCTCCGCGTCTGACCATGCCCCGAACATCCCATGTCCGGACCCGGAACGGTATCGGCATTCGAACGAATTTACGCTCCCGACACACTTGACGGTCGATCGTCCGGCCTCCTAGTGTCCGGATGGACAGAGGACGTCCTACGTCCCACCTCGACTCGTTGGAGGCCCGGTGCTCTGGTTCGGCGGCGACTACAACCCGGAGCAGTGGCCCGAGCCCGTCTGGGACGAGGACGCGCGGCTCATGGCCGAGGCCGGGGTCAACCTCGTCTCGGTCGGCATCTTCGCGTGGGCGACGGTCGAGCCGCGGCCGGGGGAGTACGACTTCGGCTGGTTCGACCGCGTGCTGGACAAGCTCGCCGGGGCCGGCGTCGGGGCGAGCCTCGCCACGATGACCGCCTCGCCGCCGCCGTGGCTGGCCGCCCGCCACCCGGAGACGCTCCCGCAGCGGGCCGACGGGGTGCGGCTGTGGCCGGGCGGGCGGCAGCAGTACTGCCCGTCGAGCCCGGTCTACCGCGAGCACGCCGCGCGGCTCGTGGAGCGGATCGCCGAGCGCTACGGGGCGCACCCGGCGCTGAAGCTGTGGCACATCGGCAACGAGTACGGCTGCCACGTCCGCCAGTGCTGGTGCGACGTCTCCGCGGCCGACTTCCGCCGCTGGCTGCGCGAGCGGTACGGCGACCTCGACGGCCTCAACGCCGCCTGGTCCACCACCTTCTGGTCGCAGCGCTACGGCGACTGGGACGAGATCCAGCCGCCGCGCACCGCGCCTACCTTCGTGAACCCGGCCCAGAAGCTGGACTTCGCCCGGTTCAGCGACGACGCCCTCCTCGCCTGCTACGCGCTGGAGCGCGACATCGTGCGGCGGTACACCCCGGACGTCCCCGTCACCACGAACTTCATCGGCCTCGTGCACAAGCCCGTCGACTCGTTCCGGTGGGCCCGCGAACAGGACGTCGTGAGCCTGGACAGCTATCCGGACCCGTACGACCCCCGCGGCCACGTCGAGGCCGCGTTCGGCTACGACCTCGTGCGCGCGGCCCGCGGCGGGCAGCCGTGGCTGCTCATGGAGCAGGCGCCGTCGGCGGTCAACTGGCGGGAGCGCAACGCCCCGAAGCCGCCGGGCGTCATGCGCCTGTGGAGCTGGCAGGCGATCGCCCAGGGCGCCGACGCGGCGCTGTTCTTCCAGTGGCGGCAGGCCGCGGGCGGGGCCGAGAAGTTCCACTCGGCGATGGTCCCGCACGCGGGCCCGGACAGCCGGGGCTTCCGCGACGTGCAGACGCTGGGGGCCGAGCTCGGCGGGCTCGCCGGGGTGGCGGGCACGCGGCTGCGCGCGGACGTGGCGATCGTGCACGACTGGGCGAACTGGTGGGCCCTCGAGTCCGACGCCCACCCGGCCGTACTCGACCTCGTCGAGACCCACCGCGCGCACTACGAGCCGCTGTTCGACGCGCACGTGAGCGTCGACGTGGTGCCGGTCGACGCGGACCTGAGCGGCTACAAGCTCGTCGTGGTCCCGAACCTGTACCTGCTGGCCGACGGGACCGCGCAGCGCCTGACGTCCTATGTGGAGGGCGGCGGCCACCTCGTCGTGTCGTTCTTCACCGGCATCGTCGACGAGTGCGACCGGGTGCACCTCGGCGGCTACCCGGCCCCGCTGCGCCGCGTGCTCGGCCTGGCCGTCGAGGAGTTCCACCCGCTGCCCCCGGGCGGCTCGGTGGAGTTCGACGGCGGCCGCGGCACCGTGTGGAGCGAGTGGGTCGAGCCCGAGGGCGCCGAGGTCGTCGCCGCGTTCCGGGGCGGCGCGCTCGACGGGCGTCCCGCGATCACCCGGCACGCGTACGGCACCGGCGTCGCCTGGTACCTCGCCACCCGGCCCGAACCGGCCGCGATGCGCGCGCTGCTCGACCGGGTCCGCGCCGGGGCCGGGGCCGGGCCGGTCCTCGCCGGCCTGCCCGAGGGCGTCCAGGCCACCGTGCGCACCGGCCCCGAGCACAGCTACCTGTTCCTGCTCAACCACGGCGCCGAGCCGGCGACGGTGACCCTGCCCGAGCCCGGCGCCGACCTGCTGACCGACCCCGAACGTCCACAGTCGACGGTGACCCTCCCGCCCCGGGGGGTCGCGGTCATCCGGAGGTAGAAAGGTGTACCCGTGCCAAGACCGCTCGTCCTGACCGTCACCGGCATCGCCATCCTGACCCTGCTCGGCTCCGCGCCGGCGGCCGCCGAGCCGGAGCGCGCCCGGGCGTGCGACGGCTCCGTGCCGTTCCGCGCCAACACCGAGGGCTACTCCGCCTTCCGCATCCCCGCCGTCGTCAAGGCCCGCTCGGGCGCGGTCCTCGCCTTCGCCGAGGGGCGCAAGGGCGGCCTGTCCGACGCCGGCGACATCGACCTGGTGCTCAAGCGCTCCACCGACGGCGGGTGCTCGTGGGGGCCGCTGCAGGTGGTGTACGACAGCGGCGCCAACACCTCCGGCAACCCCGCGCCGGTGGTGACCGCCTCCGGGCGGGTGGTGCTGCTCTCGACGTACAACGCCGGCACCTCCACCGAGGCGGCCATCATGCGCGGCGAGGTGACCGCCGAGCAGAGCCGCCGCGTCTTCGTCCAGCACAGCGACGACGACGGCACCACCTGGAGCGCCCCCGCCGAGGTGACGGCGGCGGCCAAGCAGGCGAACTGGCGCTGGTACGCCACCGGCCCCGGCCACGCCGTCCGGCTCACCAAGGGCGCGCACAAGGACCGGCTCGTCGTCCCGGCCAACCACTCCGCCGCCCCGCCGGCCGGTTCGACCGACGCCGGCACCGAGGCCAAGTACTACGGCGCGCACGACCTCATCAGCGACGACGACGGCGCGACCTGGCGCATCGGCTTTGTCGACGGCACCTACGACGGCGTGGTGAACGCCAACGAGTCCAGCGCGGCCGAGCTGCCCGACGGCCGGTTGTACTTCAACGCCCGCGACCAGAACGGCACCGCGCCCGGCAACCGGCTCGACGCCGTGAGCGCCGACGGCGGGCAGACCCTGAGCCCGGCCTACTACCGTCCGCAGGGGACGATCGCCGGGCCGGTGGTGGAGGGCAGCGTGCTGCAGCTCTCCGGCCGCAACTCGCTGCTGGTGTACTCCGGGCCGGCCGACCCGGCCGCCCGCGCCGTCATGACGCTGCGGGTGAGCCGCGACGGCGGGACCACGTTCACCAGCGCGCTGGCGCTGTCCGGGCTCCCCGCGGCGTACAGCGACCTCGTCCAGCTCGATGAGCAGACGCTCGGGGTGCTGTACGAAACCGGCGACCTGGGCCCGAACGAGAGCATCACCTTCAAGCGGGTCGCGACTCAGTCGCTCGGCTGAGCCTTCCGCAGCCGCGCGAGGCGGGCCCGTACGCCCGCGAAGTGTGCCCGCATCGCCGCCGCCGCCGCGGCCCTGTCCCCGGCGGCGACGGCGTTGCGGATGTCGCGGTGCTTGCGCGCCACGTCGTGCGGCGGCTCGTCCGGCTCGCCGAGGTCCTCGCGCAACTGGTGGTACACGTCCCAGAACGCCCCCAGCAGCTGACCCACGAGCGGGTTGTCCAGCGGGTGGTAGAGCACGTCGTGGAAGCGCTTGTCGGTCTCGGGCGACACCATGCCGGCCTCGGCCTCGGCCTCCATCAGCGCCAGGACCTCGTCCACCCGCCCGCAGTCGGGCTCGGCCGGGCCCTCGATGAGCAGCTGCACGAGCCCGCTCTCCAGCGCCTCGCGGATCTCGATGAGGTGCCCGAGGTGCCCGGTCTGCTCGCCGGCCGTGATGCGGCCGTGGAAGGCCAGCTCGTCGACGAGGCCGTTGAGCGACATGCGCCCGACGAACATGCCGAAGCCGTGCCGGATGTCGACGATGCCGACGGCCTGCAGCGCCTTGAGCGCCTCGCGCACCGCGTTGCGCCCCACGCCGAGCTCCTCGACCAGCTCCGACTCGGTCGGCAGCGGGTCCCCGGCGGAGAGGCGGCGGCGGACGATGAGCTCCTTGACCTCGTCCTGCACCTCGAGCGCCCGGCTGCGCCGCCGGGTGCCCAATCGATCGCTGCGCGCGGTGGTCATGCCGCTCCCAAGGGTTGACGTTGGTGGGACATCCTACGACGGCTCTTGACCGACGGGTAGATGCGGTCCTAGCCTCCACCATACGACAGGACATGGGATGTGGGACGTCCAATGTGCGCCCAATCCCGATCTCATAGGAGGCACCGTGCACACCCCGGCTTCACGGCACGTGTTCAGCCGCCGCGACTTCCTGCGGTACACCGGCGCCCTCGGCGCGGCCGCCACGATCAGCTCCTCGCTGGCCGCGTGCGGCGGCCCGGCCTCCACCGGCTCCTCCGGGAGCGGCGGGGACAAGGACCTCATCACCGCCGTGATCGGCTACGGCAACGACCAGAGCTGGGACCCGACGATGACGGCGTCGGCGTTCTCGATGGCCGCCAACGTCCACATCTACGAGGGCCTGCTCGACACCGACCCGATCAACCGGCAGCCCTACGCCGCGCTGGCCACCGCGCTGCCCGCCGACGTCAACGCCACGACCTGGAAGTTCACGCTCCGCGAGGGCGCGAAGTGGCACGACGACCAGCCGGTGACCGCCGACGACGTGCTGTTCACGTTCGAGCGCGTGCTCGACCCGAAGGCCAACGTGCTCATCGGCTCGTTCTTCCGCTCCTGGCTCGACACCGTGCGCAAGGTCGACGACCGCACGGTCGAGCTCGTCTTCAAGTTCCCGTTCCCCGACGCCGTCCAGCGCCTCACCATCGCCAAGATCATGCCGAAGCACGTCTTCGGCCAGGCCGGCGGCTGGGACGCGGCCAAGGGCGGCAAGGCGGTCGGTTCGGGGCCGTACAAGCAGACCTCGCACCAGCCGAAGTCCAACACGACGCTCGAGGCGTACGCGGGCTACAACGGCCCCCGCCCGGCCACGGTCAAGAAGATGAACTGGCTGAGCATCGTCGACGCGTCCGCCCGGGTCGCGAAGATCTCCGGCGCGGCGGCCGAGGCGCAGATCGCCGACAACGTGCCGTACGCGAACATCGACCAGCTCACCAAGGGCGGCCTGCAGGTCGAGGGCGGCAAGGGCATGAACCACATGTTCCTGATGTTCAACACCGCGCAGAAGCCGTTCGACGACGTGCGGGTGCGCCAGGCGCTGTTCTACGCCATCGACACCAAGAAGATGATCGACGTGGCGCTCAAGGGCCACGGCACCGCCTCGACGAGCTTCCTCAACCCGGAGAACCCGTCCTACCGGCGGGCGGCCACGGTGTACGAGTACAACCCGGACAAGGCCCGGCAACTGCTCGCCGAGGCCGGGGTGAGCGGGCTGACGATCTCCCTGATGGCGGTGAACGTCAGCTGGATCAGCGACTGCCTGCCGACCATCGCGAACTCCTGGGAGGCCGTGGGCATCAAGACCACGCTGCAGCCGCAGGACACCAGCGCGCTGTTCACGAAGATGGACCAGTCGCAGAGCTACCAGGTCGTGGCGGCCGCGTCCAACCCCAACCAGTTCGGCCTCGACGCCGACCTGATCATGCGCTACAACTACACGTCCGGCGGCACCTGGATGAAGTACACCAAATGGGATGCCAGCCCCGCCGCCAAGGACCTCTTCGCGAAGATGGACGCGGCCACGGCCGAGCCCGACGCCAAGAAGAAGGTCGAGCTCACCCAGCAGTACCTCGACGTCGTCGCCGCGCAGGCGGTGCTCTACCCGGTCGTGCACACGGAGCTCATGACCGCGTGGGACGGGCACAAGCTCACCGGGGTCCGCGCCCAGGGCTACCCGGGCATCAACCTGCTGCAGGCGAAGCGGACATGATCGTCCGGATGCTCGTGCGGCGGCTGCTGATCCTCGTGCCGCTCCTGCTCGGCGTGGTCGCGTTCGTCTTCATCGTCATGCGCTTCTCCGACAGCAAGCCGGAGTACGCGTACTTCCAGGGCGCCAACCCGACCCCGGAGCAGATCCACCAGTTCCAGGTCGACAACGGGCTGCTCGATCCGCTGCCGGTGCGGTACGTGCACTTCGTCGGCGAGCTGCTGCACGGCGACATGGGCACCAGCGTGCTGACCAAGGCGCCGGTGCTGAACTCGGTCACCACCGCGCTGCCGCTCACCCTGCAGCTGACCGCGCTGGGCCTGCTCGTCGCGGTCGTGCTCGCGCTGCTGTTCGGCGTCACCGCGGCCATCTTCCGCGACCGCTGGCCCGACCAGGCGATCCGGCTGGTGTCGCTGGTCGGGGTGGCCGCGCCGGCGTTCTGGCTGGCCCTGCTGATGATCCAGTACCTCGCGGTCGACCGCGGCTGGTTCCCGACCGGCGGGTACATCAACCCCGCCGACTCCTTCAGCGGCTGGCTGCGCTCGATGACGCTGCCGGCGCTGTCGCTCTCGCTGCCCGTCGCCGCCCAGCTGACCCGCATCATCCGCACCTCGATGGTCGAGGAGCTCGACCGGGACTACGTGCGCACCGCGATCGGCAGCGGCCTGCCGCCGGTCGTGGTGGTCGGGCGCAACGTGCTGCGCAACGCGCTCATCAACCCGCTGACCGTGCTCGGGCTGCGGGTCGGGTACCTGCTCGGCGGCGCCGTCGTCATCGAGCAGATCTACTCGCTGCCCGGCATGGGCCAGCTGATGATCAACGCGGTCCGCGACGGCGACCCGGCCGTGGTGCAGGGCGTCGTGCTCACCATCGCCGTCGGGTTCGTGGTCGTGAACCTCGCCGTCGACGTGCTGTACCTGCTCGTCAACCCCCGGCTCCGGAGCGCGGCCTGATGCGCCCGGGGCTGACCGGCAGGCTCGCCCGCCCGGGCCTGCGCGTGAACCTGCGCCGCCTGCGGCCGTCGTCCTGGATCGCGATCGCCGTGGTGGCCGTCGTCGTCCTCGCCGCCCTGCTCGCGCCCGTGCTGGCGCCGCACTCCCCGTACGTGCAGGAGGCCACCGGCGGCGGCCCGTCCGGCGCGCACTGGATGGGCCTGGACAGCAGCAACCGCGACATCCTCAGCCGGTTGATGTACGGCGCCCGCTGGTCGCTCGTCATCGGCCTCGGCGCGACCGCGCTCGCCCTCGTCGCCGGCGCGGTCATCGGGGCGGTCGCGGCCACCTCCCGCCGCGGCGTCGACGAGACAGCCATGCGGCTCCTCGACATCGTCATGGCCTTCCCCGGCATCGCGCTCGCGGCCGTGCTCGTCTCCGTCTTCGGCGGCGGCATCGGCGTGCTCGTGCTCGCCATCGCCTTCCTGTACATGCCCTCCGTGGCCCGGGTGGTGCGCGCCAACGTGCTCGCCCAGTACGAGGAGGACTACGTCGCGGCCGAGCGCACCATCGGCGCCCGCACCCCGCACATCCTGCTGCGCCACGTCGCCGTCAACTGCGCCGCGCCGGTGCTCGTCTTCTGCACCGTCATGGTCGCCGACGCGATTGTCTTCGAGGCGTCGCTGTCGTTCATCGGCGCCGGGGTCCGCCCGCCGAACCCGTCCTGGGGCAGCGTCATCGCCGACGGGCGCAACATGGTACTGCTCGGCGGCTGGTGGGCCACGGTCTTCCCGGGCCTGCTCATCCTCGTCACCGTGCTGGCCCTGAACATCCTCGCCGAGGGCGTCGCCGACGCGTGGGCCGCACCCGCCGCCCGCCCCGCCCGCTCGGCGCCCGAGGCCGACAAGCTGGAGGCGGCGCAGCCCGGCTCGGGCGAGCTCACCGAGTTGTCCGGGCTGTCCGAGGCGGCCGCGCGGCTGCGCGAGCGGGCCCGCCCGCTGCCCACCGGCGAGCCGGTCCTCAGCGTCGAGGACCTCGCGATCGGGTTCCCGGGGCGCCACGACGACGTGGACATCGTCGCGGGCATCTCGTTCGCGGTGCGGCCGGGGGAGGTGCTCGGCCTGGTCGGCGAGTCCGGCTGCGGCAAGTCGCTCACCGCGCTCACCGTGATGGGCCTGCAGCCGCGGGGCGCGCGCGTGCGGGGCCGGATCGCCTTCGCCGGCCGGGACCTGCTCACGCTGTCCACCAAGGACCGCCGGCGGCTGCTCGGCCACGACATGGCGATGATCTACCAGGACGCGCTGTCCTCGCTCAACCCGGCGATGACGATCCGGGCGCAGCTCAAGCAGCTCGTCCGGCGCGGCGGCCGGCGCAGCGCCACGGAGCTGCTCGAGCTCGTCGGGCTGGACCCGGCGCGGACGCTGTCGGCGTACCCGCACGAGCTCTCCGGCGGCCAGCGCCAGCGCGTGCTCATCGCCATGGCCCTGTCCCGCGACCCGAAGCTCATCGTGGCCGACGAGCCGACCACCGCGCTCGACGTCACGGTCCAGGCGCAGGTGATCGAGCTGCTGCTGCGGCTGCGCGCCGAGCTCGGCTTCGCGCTCGTGCTCGTCTCGCACGACCTCGCGCTCATCGCCGACGTGACCGACCGGATCGTGGTGATGTACGGCGGCCAGATCGTCGAGACCGGCGCGACCGCCGCGCTCATCGGCGCGCCGGCCCACCATTACACCCGCGGGCTGCTCGGCTCCGTGCTGTCGCTGGAGTCGGGGGCGCAGCGCCTCACCCAGATCCGCGGGGTCGTGCCGTCGCCGGCCGACTTCCCGGCCGGGTGCCGCTTCGCCGACCGGTGCCCGATGGCCACCGACGTCTGCCGGACCACGGCGCCCGCCCTGACCGGCGGCCCGCACGCCGTCGCCTGCCACCACCCCGCCCTCGACCTCGCCGAGGTGTCCCGATGAGCGGTCCGGAGCGGAGCGGAGGGGCCGCTCATGAGCAAGCACAGGTTTCGTCATGGCGCGACCGGAGCGGAGCGGAGGTCGTGTCATGAGCGGTCCGGAGCGGAGCGGAGGGGCCGCTCATGAGCAAGCACAGGTTTCGTCATGGCGCGACCGGAGCGGAGGTCGTGTCATGAGCGGTCTGCTGGATCTGCACGACGTGCACGTGGTGCACAAGGCCCGCACCGGCGGCGTCCTGCGCCGCGACCGCGTCTACGCGCTCACCGGCGCCGACCTGACCGTACGCGCGGGGGAGACCGTCGGGATCGTCGGCGAGTCCGGCTGCGGCAAGTCGACGCTCGCCCGTGTTCTCGTCGGCCTGCAGCGCCCGACCGTGGGCACGGTCTGCTTCCGCGGCGAGGACCTCTGGGCACTGCCCGCCAACCGGCGCCGCACGCGGGTCGGGGCCAGCACCGGCATGGTGTTCCAGGACCCGTCGACCGCGCTGAACCGGCGCCTGCCGGTGGGGCGCATCCTGCGCGACCCGCTCGACGTGCACCGCCGCGGCACCGGCCGGGAGCGCGAGGCCCGCGTCCGGGAGCTGCTCGGGCTCGTCGGCCTGCCCGCCAGCGCCCTCGATGTGCTGCCCGGGCAGCTCTCCGGCGGCCAGCGGCAGCGGGTGGCGATCGCCCGCGCCCTCGCCCTGGGCCCCGACCTGCTCATCGCCGACGAGCCCACCAGCGCGCTGGACGTCTCGGTCCGCGCCCAGATCCTCAACCTCCTGCTGGACCTCAAGGAGCGGCTCAACCTGGCGCTCGTCTTCGTCTCGCACGACATCCAGACCGTGCGGCGGGTGAGCGACCGGGTCGTGACCATGTACCTCGGCCGCATCGTCGAGGAGGCCGGCGCCGACGCGGTTCCGGCCGGGGCCCGCCACCCGTACACCCGGGCGCTGTTCTCGGCCACACCCGGCCTGCTGCACCCGATCGACCCGATCCCGCTGGCCGGCCCGGTGCCCTCCGCGACCCGGCCGCCGAGCGGCTGCCCGTTCCGCACCCGCTGCTGGAAGGCCGACGAGCTGTGCGCCACCGAGATGCCGGCGCCGTCGGGCGCGGACGGGCACCTGTTCCGCTGCTACCACCCGGTGCCCGCGGGCGCCGGCGACCGTGAACTGATCAGCCAAGCACAGGAGCGCGCATGAGCACCGCCAAGGCCCTTACCGGCGTCATCCCCCCGGTGTGCACCCCGCTGACGCCGGACTTCGAGGTCGACACGGCGTCGCTCGTCCGGCTCATCGACCACCTCCTGGCCGGGGGCGTCGACGGCCTGTTCGTGCTCGGCTCGACCTCGGAGGTCGCCTTCCTGCCCGACGCCCACCGCCGGGTCGTGCTCGACACCGTCGTCGGCCACGTCGCCGGCCAGGTGCCCGTGCTCGCCGGCGCCATCGACATGACCACCCTGCGGGTGCTCGACCACGCCGCGGTGGCGCTCGCGGCCGGCGTCGACGGGCTCGTCGCCACCGCGCCGTTCTACACCCGCACCCACCCGGCCGAGATCGAGGTGCATTTCCGCACCATCGCCGCCCGGACGGGCATCCCGCTGTACGCGTACGACCTGCCGGTGTCGGTGCACTCCAAGCTCCCCGGTGACCTGCTGCTCGGCCTGGCCGCCGACGGGGTCCTGGCCGGCGTGAAGGACTCCAGCGGCGACGAGGGCGGCCTGCGCAACGTGCTGCTGGGCCGCCGCGATCGGCCCGGCCTCGACGGTTTCGCGGTGCTGACGGGCTCGGAGCTCACCGTCGACTCGGCGCTGTGGATGGGCGCCGACGGCGTGGTGCCGGGGCTCGGCAACGTCGACCCGCACGGGTACACCCGCCTCTACGCCGCCGCCCGCGCCGGCGACTGGGCGGCCGCCCGGCGCGAGCAGGAGCGCCTGGTGCGCCTGTTCGACCTGGTGGCGGTCGGGCGGGGCCGCATGGGGCTCGGCTCGTCGGCGCTCGGGGCGTTCAAGGCGGCGTTGTACCTGCTCGGCGTCATCGCGCACCCGACGACCGCGGTGCCCCAGATTCCGCTCGACGAGTCCGAGATCGCGGCCGTCGGCCGGTTCCTGGCCACCGCCGAGCTGCGCTGACTCAGTCGTCCCCGGTCACGAGCGGGAAGAAGCGCGCGACGGCCGCGACCGGTCCCCGGGTGGGTTTCGGGCGGCCGCTGTACCCCGCGATGAGCGCCCGGACCGCGTTGGCGAGCTCGGTCAGCTCCTGCGGCGTGAGGTACACGACCTCGCTGAACGCCTGGTCGCGGCGCCACTGGGCGGGCGCCCGGTCCCGCACGGCGAGCCACTGCTGGTAGCTCTCGTCCTCCAGGCCCCGGTTGAGCTCGCTTTGCAAAGGATCGGGCGCCCCGACGAGCCGCCAGGGCTTGGCCCGGCCCCCGGCGGGCACCTCCTCGACCACACCGTAGCGGGCCAGCCGGCGCAGGTGGAACGAGTGCAGACCCGAGCTCCCGCCCAGCTCGCGGGCGGCCTCGGTGGACGTGACGGTGCCGCGCTCGCGGAGCAGGGCGACCAGCGCGGCGCGCACCGGATGGGTCTGTTGGTCGATCACGACGCCCAGTATCCTCGTTTGCAAAGCACTATGCAAAGGGGCGAGGATGAGCGTGGTTCCGGTGCGGATGTTCGGCGACCCGGTGCTGAGCACCGCGGCCGAGCCCGTCACGACGTTCGACGCGCAGCTGCGCCGGCTGGTCCGCGACCTGTTCGACACCCTGGAGTCGGAGCGGGGCTCGGGGCTGGCGGCGAACCAGATCGGCGTCGGGGTGCGGGTGTTCGTGTTCCACGTCGACGGGGTGCACGGCCACCTGGTGAACCCGGTGCTGGACCTCCCATGCGACAACGAGGAGGAGCAGGACGGGCCGGAGGGCTGCCTGTCGATGCCGGGGCTGTACTTCGACACCGTCCGCCGGCAGCACGTTGTGGCGAAGGGCTACTCGGACCGCGGCGACCCCGTCCAGGTGGTCGGCACCGGCGAGCTGGCCCGGTGCCTGCAGCACGAGACCGACCACCTGGACGGCGTTCTGTTCATCGACCGGATGTCGCCGCAGCGGCGCCGCAACGCCATGCGGGCCATCCGCGAGGCGCCCTGGTTCGGGGGTGCGGCCCCACGCGTCCAGGTGAGCCCGCACCCGTTGTTCGGCCGGATCCGCTAGCGCCGGCGCTACAGCTTGAGCTGGACCGGGCTGCGGCGCAGCCAGGTGTCGAGGGCCAGGATCTGCTCGATCTGGCGGCGGGCAACGCCGAAGCCGTCGTACTCGTATGGCGCGGCGATCAGCTCGGCCAGCTTGCCCCGGTCGAGCAGGGCGGCCGCGGGCGAGTCGGCGGTGATCCGCGCGGCGGCGTCGCGCAGGGCGCGCTCGTAGCGGTCGTCCTGGGTGGACGGGTACGGGCTCTTGACCCGGGCGACGACCGAGGCCGGGAGCACGTCGGCGGTCGCGGCGCGCAGCAGGCTCTTCTCGCGGCCGTCGAACGTCTTGAGCGCCCACGGGGTGTTGTAGACGTACTGCACGAGCCGGTGGTCGCAGAACGGCACCCGCACCTCGAGCCCGTGCGCCATGCTCATGCGGTCCTTGCGGTCGAGCAGGATCTGCACGAACCGGGTCAGGTGCAGGTAGGAGATCTCGCGCATGCGCCGGTTGTGCGGGTCCGGGTCGTCGCCGTGGTCGACCTCGGCCAGGGCGGCCTGGTAGGAGGCGGCGCGGTACTCCTGCAGCCGCAGCGACTCGTGCAGGCCCGGGTCGAGCGCGCCGCTGTTCGCGTCCCCGCCGGGGCTCGCCAGCTCGAAGATCGCCAGCCAGGGGAACATCGGCGCCTGCACCACGGCCGGCTGGTGGAACCAGGCGTAGCCGCCGAACACCTCGTCGGCCGCCTCGCCCGACAACGCCACCGTCGAGTGCTCGCGCACGGCCCGGAACAGCAGGTACAGCGACGTGTAGATGTCCCCGCCGAACGGCGGCTGGTCCATCGCGGCGACCACCGCGTTGCGGCTGAGCGGGTCCATGAGCGTGGCCACGTCCAGCACGATGTCCTCGTGGTCGACCGGCACGTGCTTGACCACGTCCTGCACGAACGGCCCGTCCGGGGTCGCGCGCATCGGGTCCGGGCGGAAGTTCTCGGTCTGCCCCACGAAGTCGACGGCGAACGAGCGCAGCGGCCCCTCGCCCCGCGCGGTCAGGGCCGCGTGCGCGAGCGCGGTGATCGCCGAGGAGTCCAGGCCGCCGGACAGCAGCGCGCACAGCGGCACGTCGGCGATCGTCTGCCGGGCCACGATGTCGTCGAGCAGCTCGCGCACGGTGCGCACGGTGGTGTCCCGGTCGTCGCGGTGCTCGACGTAGGAGGGCCGCCAGTACTGCCGGCGGTGCAGCCCCTGGTCGACCCGGACCACCTCACCGGGCCGGACCTCGTGCAGGTCGCGGTAGACGGCGTGGCCGGGCGTCTTGACGAACGCGAGCAGCTCGCGCAGGCCCTCGGTGTCCACGACCGCCTCGGCCTGCGGGTGCGCGAACACGGCCTTGGGCTCGGACGCGAACAGCACCGACCCGGCGATGCCGGTGTAGTAGTAGAGCGGCTTGACCCCCATCCGGTCGCGCACCAGCAGCAGGTGCTCGCGGCGGGCGTCCCACAGGCCGAAGGCGTACATCCCGTTGAGCCGGTCGACGAAGTCCTCGCCCCACTGCACGTACGCGCGCAGCACCACCTCCGTGTCGCTGTCGGTCCGGAAGACGTGGCCGAGACCGCGCAGCTCGTCGCGCAGCTCGCGGTAGTTGTACAGCTCGCCGCTGTAGGTGATCGCGGCGAGCTCCCGGCCGTCCTGCTCGACGGTCATCGGCTGGTCGCCGGTGACGAGGTCGATGACGGCGAGCCGGCGATGGCCGAACGCGACGCGTTCACGCACCCACAGGCCCTCGGCGTCCGGGCCGCGCAGCGCCATCGTGCCGGCCATGGCCCGCACGGCGGCCGCCTCGCGACGCAGATCCCGGTCTTCCGTGGCACCCAGTGCCACCCAGCCCACGATTCCGCACATGCCTTGCACCTCCCCAGGTGATCACACTCCGCGCACGGATGAACGCGGAGAGTCTGTCCGAGGCCATCTAACTCCCTTCCCGCGTGACGTGCACGTAACCAACGGGCGACGTGCGTAACACAGCAGAAACTCTTCGGAACTGTGGCCGAAACGGCTGCCCGGCACGCTGACGCGGCCGCCGGAGATCGAGGGGGAGACATGCCGGAAGGGTTCAGCGCCGGGGACACGGCCTGGCTGCTCGTCAGCGCCGCGCTGGTGCTGCTCATGGTGCCGGGCCTGGCCCTGTTCTACGGCGGCATGGTGCGGGTGAAGAGCGCCCTGAACATGCTCATGATGTCCTTCGCCTGCCTGGCCGTGGTCACCGTCGTGTGGGTGCTGGCCGGCTACTCGCTCGCCTTCGGCCCCGACACCGCCGGCGGGCTGATCGGCTCGCTGCGCCATGCCGGGATGGCGGGCGTCGGGCCGCACGACCTCACGGGCACGGTACCGACGGCCGCCTTCGCCTCCTTCCAGCTCATGTTCGCCGTGATCACCGCGGCGCTGCTCTCCGGCGCCATCGCCGACCGGGCCAAGTTCGGCGCGTGGATCGGCTTCGTGGCCGTGTGGGTGCTCGCCGTCTACGTGCCGATCGCGCACTGGGTCTTCGGCGGCGGCTGGATCGCCACCCACCTGCACATCCTCGACCTGGCCGGCGGCACGGTGGTCGAGGTGAACTCGGGCGCCTCCGGGCTCGCCCTCGCGCTGGTGCTCGGCCCGCGGCTGGGCTTCCGCGCCGACCCGATGCGCCCGCACAGCCTGCCCCTGGTGGTGCTCGGCGCGGGCCTGCTGTGGTTCGGCTGGTTCGGCTTCAACGCCGGCTCCGCGCTGACCGCGGGCGGGGCGGCCTCGGTGGCGTTCCTCAACACCCAGGTGGCCGGGGCCGCCGCGGTGTGCGGCTGGCTGCTCGTCGAGCGGTTCCGCGACGGGCACCCGACGACGCTCGGCGCGGCCTCCGGCGCGGTGGCCGGACTCGTCGCGATCACCCCGGCGTGCGGGTCGGTGAACCCGCTCGGGGCGCTCGTCATCGGCGCGATCGCCGGGGTCGCCTGCGCCTACGCGGTCGGGCTGAAGTACCGGCTGGGCTACGACGACTCGCTCGACGTGGCCGGCGTGCACGGCGTCGGCGGGCTGCTCGGCACGCTGCTCATCGGGCTGCTCGCGACCGCGGCGGTGACCGGGGGCCAGCGCGGGCTGCTCTTCGGCGGCGGGCTCGACCTGCTGGGGCGGCAGGCGCTCGCGGTGCTGGTGGTGGCCGTGTACGCGTTCGGCGCGACCTGGCTGGTGGCCAAGGGGATCGACCGGCTGGTCGGCTTCCGGGTCAGGCCCGAGGACGAGCGGGCCGGGCTCGACCTGGTGACGCACGCGGAGAGCGCGTACGAACTGCACAACACCGGCGCGCGGGTGAGCCACCTGGCGGGCACCCCGGACCTGCCGGCGCCGGCGCGGTCGAGCAGCCCCGACTAGGGCAGGACAGGGACTAGAGGCCGGGCGCGGCCGGCTCCGGCGTCGCCACGCGGTCCGGCCCGGCGCCCCCGCGGGTGACCATGAGGCGCCAGACGCCGAGCTGCACGACGGAGAGCACGAGCGCGAACGGCATCAGGGTCCAGATCCCGATGTGCTGGGCCAGCCAGCCGGCCAGCCACGGCAGCCCAGCCCCGCCCAGCAGCGACGTCCCGTTCATGACGCCGATCGCGGTCGCCATCAGCCGCGGCGGCACCAGCTGCGGCGTGACCGCCATCGCGGTCGGGAACAGCGGCCCGAGGAAGAACCCGAGCAGCACGAAGGCGGCCGTGGCCAGGGCGGCCGTCGGCACCGCCCACAGCACCGCCGCCCCCGCCGTCACGCCCACGAGGCAGGCCGTCGCCATCGCGGCCGCGCTCATCCCGATCCGGGTCGCGAGGGGGCTGATGAGGAACCGGCCGAGGGTCAGGCCGAGCCAGTAGCCACTGACCGTGTACCCGGCCACCACGCTCGGCTCGCCGTGCTCCTGCACCAGGAACGTGAACGCCCAGGTGCCGACGCCGATCTCCAGCCCGACGTACACGGCCAGGAACGTCGAGCCGAGCACCACCGCGGGGCTGCGTAGGGCGTCGCGCAGCATGCCGGTGGGCCGGGGCGCGTCGGCGTGCTCGACGGCGGGGGCCTTGCGGGGGTACGCCAGAAGGAACCCGGTCGCCAGCGGCACGCACAGCACGCCGAGGACCAGGAACACCGACGTCCACTCCAGGTACTGCAGCAGCCAGGCGGCCAGCAGCGGCCCGAGGAACGCGCCGACCCCGAAGAACGCGTGCAGCCGGTTGAGCAGCGTGGTCGAGTTCGGCAGCTCGGCGAGGAAGACGTTGAGGATCGACTCGAGGATGCCGGTGCCGTAGCCGACCAGCAGCTGCACGGCGACGAGGATCGCGAACGCGGGCCGGACGGCCATCGCCACCGCGCCGAGCGCGTAGACGCCGACCCCGATGAGCAGCGCCATCCGCACGTGGACGCGGTGCAGCAGCGCCCCGGCGGTCGCCCCGGCCAGCATGTACCCGGCCGAGGAGGTGAAGAACGTGATGCCGATCGTGGCCTCGTCGACGCGGTAGTCGGCCATCTGGGACACGATGAGGACCCCGCCGACGCCGGCGTTCAGGCCGACGAGCATGAACGTGGCGTACGAGAGCAGGACCGGGGCCCAGCCCGGGCGGCGCGTGAGGTTCACCGCCGCATGGTACGGGGGCTGCCCCTACTCAGACAGGCCCGAGATCATCGGGCCGATCTGGGCGAGCCCGACGCCGTCCGCCGAGCAGACGGTCATCGGGACCGGCACGAAGTCCGCGGCGGTCTCGTCCGGCAGGTACACGCGGAAGCCGGCGGCCTGGACGGGCTTGCAGTCGGCGTCGCCGAAGTTGCCGGTCTGCGGCATGCTGACCTGCGCGTGGGCGGGCTGGTGGGCGTCCAGGCCGAAGTGCTCCGGCTTGGCGCTCGGGTCCCGCCCGGCGGGCCGGTTGACCTGCTGCCCGTTCGCGCCCGTGACCCAGGAGACGCCCGGGTACCCGTACAGGGTGCAGCGGTGGCTCGTCATGTTCACGAACTTGAGCCACGAGTACTGCGAGCCGGCCGCCCCGCCGCCGGGCGCCGGAGCCACCTCGATCTGCAGGTCGCCATGGTGGCAGCGGGTGGAGTCGCCACCGGTGCCGCCGCCCCCGCTGCCCGACGGCGCCGGCACGGCGCTGGACGCGGGCGCCGCGCCCGAGGGCTCCGCGCTCGCCGGCAGCGCCGAGCTCCCCGGCGCGGCCGCGTCGCCGCCGTCCGAGGTGCAGCCGGCCGCGGCCGCCAGCACCAGCGCGAGCGGCGCGAGCGCGGATACAACCTTCGTTCGCATCATCATCTCTTACCCCCGTGCCGCCGGTCGCAATCAGAGCCACAGTAGAGGGGTGGTGCGAGTCAGGCGCGCGTACGAGGAGCCGGCCCCGGACGACGGCCGCCGGGTGCTCGTCGACCGGCTGTGGCCGCGCGGCCTCGCCAAGGCGGACGCGGCCGTCGACGAGTGGCTGAAGGCGGTCGCCCCGTCGGCCGAGTTACGCAAGTGGTACGCCCACGAGCCCGAGCGCTTCGCCGAGTTCGCGCGGCGCTACCGGGCCGAGCTGCACGGGGCCGAGGCGCTGGGCCACCTGCGCGACCTCGCCGGCGCCGGCCCGCTCACCCTGCTGACTGCCACCCGCGACCTGGAGCACGCCCACACGGCCGTGCTCGCCCCGCTCCTGGACGGATCCTAATGCTGCAGCGCCGTGGCGACGTCGTGGCCGAGGCGCTGCACGGCGGCCAGGTCGAGGGCGTAGTGCACGTGCCGGCCGTGCCGCTGCACCCGCACCAGCTCCAGGTCGCGCAGCACCCGCAGGTGCCGTGACACCTGCGGCCGGGTCATCCCGAGCCGGTCGGCGAGGTCCGCGGTCGTCATCGCCTGCCGGGCGATGAGCCGGCACAGCCGCACCCGGCGGGCGTCGGTGAGCGCGAGCAGCCGGCGGCGCGCGAGGGTGACGCCGAGGTCCGCGGCCTCGACCGGGAAGTGCACCACCGGCGGCGCGCCCGGCTCGTTCTTGGCCAGCAGGTGCGGCGCGCCGTACACCGTCGGCACCAGGATGACCGGGGACCGCGCCGGGCTGATCACCGCGTGGTGCACCTTGTCGAACACCACCCGGTCCGTCCCGTTCGCGCCGGCCACGATCCGCGCGGTCGACGGGCTCAGCGCCGTGAGCGCGGCCGCCGGGCCGGCGTCGGCGAGGCGCTGCCGCAGCCGGTGTGCGGCCCGGCTCAGCACCGGCTCGACCCCGGCCCACAGCTCGGCGAAGAACACCCGGTGGCACAGGGCGGCGAACCCGGCGATGTCGCGGCGCAGCCCCGCCGGGTCGCGCAGCAGGTTCTCGGCCAGCCGCAGGTGCGGGTCGGGCAGGCGCTCGGCGGTCTGGCGCAGCAGCGCGGCCTGGGCCGGGTCGTGCAGGACGCGGCCGAAGTCGAAGCCGCTGTACCCGCTGGCGCACGCGAACGCCGTCAGCTCCGCGAACCGGTCCAGCCCGAAGTCGCCCAGCCCCGGGTAGAACCCCCGCCAGCGCAGCGCCGTCCACAGTGGAGCGAATCGGTCCAGCCCGGCCAGCAGCGGCGCCGGGGCGCCGCGCAGCACGTCCGCGGCCCAGTCGGCGCGCTCCGCGTGGTGGGTCGGCCCGGTGAGCACGTGCAGGGCCGCGGCCAGCTCGGCCGGCGGGGAGACGGCGACGGTGAACCGCTCCGCGCCGACCCCTCCCAGCACGATCACGACCGGCATGCACCGAATTCTGCCCCCGGGATGCGGCCGGGCGCGAGACCGGGGCCGCGGGTCGCCGCGGCCCCGGTGACGGTCGGGTCAGGCCACTGCGCGGCGGGTCCACTGCTGGTTGGTGCCCCCGTTGCACGTCCACTGCAGGCCGGCCGCCCCGTCAGCGGTGGAGCCGTCGGCGACGTCGAGGCACTTGCCGCTGTGCCGCGCGACGAGGCGGACGTAGCCGGAGCCGGCGCTCTGCACCTGCCACTGCTGGTTGGTGCCGCCGCCGCACGTCCACTGCAGGACGGTCGCCCCGTCGGCGGTCGAGGTGCCGTTGACGTCGAGGCACTTGCCGCTGTGCCGTGCGACCAGCCGCACGTAGCCGTTGCCCAGATCCTGCACCGTGAAGCGCTGGTTCAGCCCGGTGCCGCAGGTGTACTGCAGCGTGCGCGCGCTGTCCGCCGTGGAGCCCGAGCTCACGTCGAGGCACTTGCCGCTGTGCCGCGCCACGAGCTGCTCCGCCGGCCCGGCCGTTCCCGACACCGTGCCGGCGGCCGTGTCGATGCTCAGCTGCGGCGCCCACGACAGGCTCAGGCTCGTGTTTGACGGGAACGACAACGGCAGCCAGACGTACTGCGAGTCGGTGACGGGCCCGCCCCAGGCGCCCGCCCACCGGTCGCCCATGTACAGGTACGAGCCGCCCAGCTGCAGCACGTAGGCCGTCTGCGAGCCGAACGCGGTGTTGTCGCCGACGTTCGACAGCCCGCTCCACGTGCCGGTGACGCTGGTCGCGGTGCCGTACTTCTGCTGGTTCGGGCCCCAGCCGGTGGCCGCCGAGGTCAGCAGGAAGTACACCCCGTTGCGCTTGAACATGGCGGGCGCCTCGCGCGAGGAGCCCGGCCACAGGCGCTGGACCCGGGCGCTCACGCCGAGGTAGTCGCTCGTGAGGCGGTACACGTGCAGGTCGGCGTTCTCGTTGGCGGCCGAGATCATGTAGGCGGTACCGTCGTCGTCGCGGAACAGCGTGATGTCCCGTGACATGTAGTCGAGCGGGCGGAAGCTGCCGCGGTACGTGTAACTTCCATCGACCGTGGACGACGTGGCGACCGCGGCGCGGGCCTCGCCGTAGTCGGTGCCGTTCTCCTTGTGCATCCACATGACGAACTGCCCGGTGGAGCTGTTGTAGATCACCTTGGGCCGCTCGATCTTCGCCGAGCCCAGCTCGGAGGCGGAGGACTGGGTGAGCGCGTGGTTGCGGAACTCCCACGTGCGCAGGTCGGTGGAGCGGTACACGTCGACGTACCGGAACGTGTCGTTGGCGTTGCGGTTCTCGCCGAACCAGTAGTAGTACGAGCCGACCTGGATGACCCCGCCCCCGTGCGCGTGCAGGAGATTGCCCGCGGTGTCGCGCAGCTGCACTCCACTGGGGACGGTGACGGCGGCCGCGTGGGCCGGGGCGGCGGTGGTGAGGAGGGCGACGACGACGGCCAGCATCGTCAGCAGTCTTCGCGACATGGCGGTGTCCCTACTTGGCGGTCGCGGTTCCGTGGCGGCACCCGGCGCACGTGACCGCGCTCAGCCCCGTCCAGGTGTTGAGGTCCGAGCTCGTCGCGGTCCAGATGCCGCCGTTGGTGTATTTATCAACGTAGATGCGGTAGCGGCCGTCGTCGAGCCGCACCAGCGACGGGCCCTCGTAGCCGGACGCCCACAGGGTGCCCCGGTTGACCCAGCCCTCGGTGAGGTTCGCGGTCGTCGTCCAGTGCTCGATGTACTTCGTCGTCTCGTTCTTGGTGAACGCGTGCCACGTCGAGCCGGACTTCACCACGAACGTGTCGATGTGGTTCGTGCCCAGGCCCCACATCTGCGCCGGGCCGCTCCAGGACGTCAGCGCCGTGTTCTGCGCGGTGTACACGTAGGGCCGGAAGCAGTTCGAGCACGTGCTCGCCGCGACGCTCACGATCAGCTTCACCGACGAGCCCTCGACATAGAATTCCGGGGCCCAGGTGTACTTCGTGCTCGCGATCCCCGACGCGACGCTCGCGATGTTCGTCCACGTGGTCAGGTTCGTGCTGGACGCAATGTTGAAGTACGTGCTGCTCGTGGTCCACGACTGGACCGTGTACGCGATGTAGTAGCGGCCGTTGTACTTCAGGATGCTGGGATCGCGCAGGACGCCGGTCGGGCCGCGGAAGTTCGTGTCGGCGAGCACGCTGTAGCTCGTGCCGCCGTTCGTGGACTGGTAGAGCCACAGCTCCTCGTCGGCGGCTGCGTCGCCCTTGAACGTGGCGTAGACCAGCGCGGTGGCCGCACTGGCGGGGGCGGCCCCGACGAGCGCGCCGGCGAGCACGGCCAGCGCGACCAACACGGATCTCAATGCCTTCATGGCCCTATGGCAGCGGCTCTCCCGCGATGCGCACCAGCAAGCGAACAGAACCGTTCAGGCTCGAACACGTCCGTTAGTGCTCGCTAATGCGACTCGCGCGCCACCCGGTCACCGCTGGCGCCGATGAGGAAGTCGAGGTCGGCGCCGGTGTCGGCCTGGCGGACGGTGTCGACGTAGAGCCGCTCCCAGCCCCGCCGCGGGCTCGCCAGGGCGGCGAGGAACTCCGGCGACGGCTCCCGGGCGTCCAGGTCGGCCTCGCAGTGCAGGGTGCGCGCCTCGACGTCCAGGGTGATCAGGTCGCCGGTGCGGACCCGCGCGAGGGGGCCGCCGGCGGCCGCCTCGGGGGCGACGTGCAGCACGACCGTGCCGTACGCCGTGCCGCTCATCCGCCCGTCGCAGATGCGCACCATGTCCCGGACCCCCTGCGCGAGGAGCTTGGCCGGGATCGGGGTGTTGGAGACCTCGGGCATGCCCGGGTACCCCCGCGGCCCGCACCCGCGCAGCACGATGACGGAGTCGGCGGTGATGTCGAGCCCGGGGTCGTCGAGGCGGGCGTGCAGGTCTTCGACCGAGTCGAAGACGACCGCCGGGCCGCGGTGGCGCAGCAGGTGCGGCGACGCCGCGGCCGGCTTGATGACGGCCCCGTCCGGCGCCAGGTTGCCCCGCAGCACGGCGATCCCGGCGTGCGGCTGCAGCGGCTCCGCCCGCGGCCGGATCACCTCGGTGTCCCAGATCGGCTGCGTCACGGCCTCGACGAGCGGCCGTCCCGTGACGGTCAGCGCCGACGGGTCGAGCAGATCGGCGACCTCGGTGAGCACGGCGTGCAGCCCGCCGGCCCGGTGGAGGTCCTCCATCAGGAAACGGCCCGCCGGCTGCAGATCCACCAGCAGCGGTACCGCCGCGCCGACCCGGTCGAAGTCGTCCAGGGTGAGCTCGACGCCCGCGCGGCCGGCGATGGCGAGCAGGTGCACGACGGCGTTTGTCGACCCGCCCAGCGCGGCGAGGGCCACGATCGCGTTCTCGAAGGACGCTTTGGTCAGGATGCCGCTCGGCCGGCGGTCCTGGTCCACGAGGTCGACCGCGAGGACCCCGGTGGCGTGCGCGGCGGCGAGCAGGCGGCTGTCGGCGGCCGGGATGCCGGCGATGCCGGGCCGCGTCATGCCGAGGACCTCGGCGAGCAGGCCCATCGTGGAGGCGGTACCCATCGTGTTGCAGTGCCCCCGGCTGCGGATCATCGACGCCTCGGAGTCCAGGAACGCGCGCTCGGACAGCGTGCCCGCCCGCACCTCCTCCGACAGCTTCCACACGTCGGTCCCGCAGCCCAGCGGCACCCCGCGGAACGTGCCGGTGAGCATCGGCCCGCCCGGCACCACCACCGCCGGCAGGTCGACCGAGCACGCGGCCATGAGCAGCGCCGGGATCGTCTTGTCGCAGCCGCCGAGCAGCACCACGCCGTCGATCGGGTTGGCCCGCAGCATCTCCTCGGTCGCCATCGCGGCCATGTTCCGCCACAGCATCGCCGTCGGGCGCACCTGCGTCTCGCCGAGCGACACGACGGGCAGGTCGAGCGGGATGCCGCCGGCCTCGTACACCCCGTTGGCCACGCTGCGGGCGACCTCGTCGAGGTGCGCGTTGCACGGGGTCAGGTCGCTCGCGGTGTTGGCGATCGCGATGTGCGGGCGGCCCTCGAACGCGTCGCCGGGCAGGCCGCGACGCATCCAGGCGCGGTGGATGTAGCTGTTGCGGTCGTCTCCGGCGTACCACTGCGCACTGCGTCGTCCGGCCATGGGCTGAGGCTACTATCGGGCATGGCGTTTTCCGCCCGTCCGGCCTCGGCATCTTCCTACGCCCTGGGCGAGGGCCCCGTCTGGGACGAGGCCCGATCCCGGCTGCTCTGGGTCGACATCCTGGCCAACACCGTGCACGAGGGCTCGCTCGCCGCGGGCCTGGTCACGCCGGCGCGCTCGTGGGCCTTCGCCGACACCGTCGGCGCCGTGGCCGTGGCCGCCGACGGATCGCTGCTCGTCGCCGAGCGGCACACGCTGACCGCCGTCGCGCTCGACGGCACCCGCTCGACGGTCGCGCGCGTCCTGCCCGCCGACCGCGAGAGCCGCCTCAACGACGGCGCCGTGGACCCTGCGGGCCGGTTCCTGGTCGGCAGCCTGGCCCAGGACGACCGCCGCGGCGAGGAGGTCCTGGTCCGCCTCGACGACGCGGGCGTGACGGTGCTCGACGCCGACCTCGACCTGTCCAACGGCCTGGCCTGGAGCCCGTCGGGCGAGCTGTTCTACAGCATCGACACGCTGCCCGGGGTCGTGCACGTGCGCGAGTACGACGTGGCGACCGGCGCCGTGGGGGAGCGCCGCGACCTGCTGACCATCGCCGACGGCCACCCCGACGGCATGTGCGTGGACGCGGACGGCAACCTGTGGATCGCCGTCTGGGGCGGCGCCCGGGTCGAGTGCCGCTCGCCGTCCGGCGCCCTGCTGGACGTGGTCCCCGTCCCGGCCCCGAACACGTCGTGCGTGGCCTTCGCCGGCGACGTCCTGGTCATCACCACCGCGGCCCGGGGCGTGCCGCGGGAGCAGCGGGCCGCCCACCCCGACTCGGGCCGCCTGTTCACGGCCGCCGTGGGCGCGCGGGGCCTGCCGACGACGTACTGGACGCCAACGGCGTGCGCGCCCTCGTCCTGACCGGCCCGTCCCGGGCCGCGGTGCAGGAGGTCCCCGACCCGGTGCCCGGCCCCGGCGAGGTGCTGGTCGAGGTGGAGCGCGCCGGGATCTGCGGCACGGATGTGGAGCTGTTCACCGGCGGCCTGAGCTACCTGCAGACCGGCGTCACGGCGTACCCGGTCCGCCCCGGCCACGAGTGGTGCGGCACGGTGACCGCGGCCGGCCCCGGCATCGACCCGTCCTGGCTGGGCCGCCGCGTCACCGGCGACACGATGATCGGCTGCGGCCGGTGCCCGCGCTGCCGGGCGGGCCGCCACCACGTGTGCGCCGCCCGCGACGAGGTCGGCATCCGCGGCGCGATCGCCGGAGCCCTGGCCGAGCGCCTGGTCGTCCCGGCGCGCACCCTGCACGCCCTCCCGCCGTCGCTCGACGCCGAGCTGGGCGCCCTGGTGGAGCCGGGCGGCAACGCGCTGCGGGCCGTGCTCGCCGCGAACGTGTCCGCGGGCGAACGCCTGCTGATCCTGGGCACGGGCACCATCGGCCTGCTGGCGGCGCTGTTCGCGCGCTCGCGGGGCGCCGAGGTCCACCTGCTGGGCCGCGACCCGGAGCAGCTGGCCCTGGCCCGCTCCCTCGGCTTCCCCGGCGGCCTCCGCGCGGAGCTGCCGCCGCTGCCGTGGGACGCCGTGGTCGACGCCACGAACGACCCCGCGGCCCCGGCGCTGGCCCTGGACCTGGTCGAGCCGGGGCGGCGGATCGTGTACATCGGGCTGTCGGGCGTGCCGAGCACCGTCGACACCCGGGAGATCGCGCTCAAGGACGTGACCGCGGTGGGCATCCTGGGCGCCTCGGCGGGCCTGCCGGGCGCGATCGCCGCCTACGCCGACGGCTCGGTCGACCCGCACCCACTGGTCGGCGCGACGATCGGCCTTGAGGAGGTCGCGGCGGCCCTGGCCGGCCGGCGCCCACCGGCGGCCGGCCCGGGCCCGAAGCTCCTGGTCGACCCGGGCCGCTGACCGGGTCGGCCGGAACGCACCGGCCGGACGGTCCGGTCCGGCTGGCGATCGGACGCAGGCGACCGCCGCGTGTCGGTGCGCCGGGCGGAACACCTCGGCCGTTCGGTGAATACGGCCGTTCGGCGACCCCGAGGGCGAGCAGGTGCGCTCGATGCTCAAGGAGGCGCTCGGCTACTCGCTCGCCGCCGACCGCAGCTTCGTGTCGTGGGGGCGGGCGCGGCAGTCCAGCGGGTGCGGCGGCGGTGGGCAGGCCGACTACGACGACGCGCAGCGGCAGACCCTGAACAGCAGCGCGGCCAAGACCCGGTTCGTGGACGTGTGGAACCCCGTCGCGAGCCGCTACGGGCTGCGCACGCGATCATCGAACGACATCTGACCTCAGTCCGACTCGATGACGTCGAGGAAGGCCAGGGCCAGGGCCGTGTGGCCCTCCAGGCCGGGGTGGACGCGGTCCGGGGCCCACGCCGACGGGGCCCGGTGCTCCAGCAGCCGGTCGAACATGGCCTGGGTGTCCACCAGCAGCGCGCCGAAGTCGGCGGCCACCCGGCGGGCCACGTCCGCGTACAAGTCGCTCCGGGCCCGCTGCGCGTCGGTGCGATCGGGCTCGATGAAGTACGGGGTGCCGACGATGATGGGGCAGTCCACCTCGGTCAGCAGGGCCCGCAGGGTCGACTCGTACTCGTCGATCGGCACGGCCTCGTCGGGGCGGTCGCCGAACGCGCGCCAGACGTCGTTGATGCCGATCATGATCGAGAGCCAGTCCGGGCGCTCGGCCACGGCGTCGCGGTCCCAGCGGGCTCGCAGGTGGCGCACCGTGTCGCCCGAGACGCCGCGGTTCAGCCAGGTCAGGTCCGTGGCCGGGTGGCGGGCGGTGACCAGGGCGCGGAGCAGGTTCACGTAGCCGTCGCCGTACGGGGCCAGCGGGCCGGTCCGGCCGCAGTCGGTGATGCTGTCGCCGATGAAGAGGACCCGCTGGCCGTCTTTGAAGATCATGCGTTGTATTGTCCCGCAGCCCACGGCAGCGGGTCGCCCGCGTACTTGGCCGCCCGCACGTCGCCCGAGCGGGCGTGGCCCTCGAAGAGCTCGACCCGCGCGGCGCGGCCGCAGAGGCGGCCGAGCTCGACGCTCGACTCCCGGGAGGTGACCTCCTGGTACGTGACGGTCTTGAGGTACTTGCCGACCCACAGGCCGCCGGTGTACCGCGCCGCGCCGCGCGTCGGCAGGGTGTGGTTGGTGCCGATGACCTTGTCGCCGTAGGACACGCACGTGGCCTCGCCGAGGAAGAGGGCGCCGTAGTCGTGCATGAGGGCCAGGGCGCGGCGCGGCTCCGCGGTGAGGACCTGCACGTGCTCGGCCGCGAAGCCGTTGGCCACCGCGAAGGCCTCGTCGGTCGTGCCGGTCACGATGATCTGGCCGTGGTCGCGCCAGGCGGGGCCGGCGTAGTCGTTTGTCGGCAGGTCCGGCAGGAGCGCCTCGACGTGGGCGAGGGCCGCGCGGGCGACCCGCTCCGAGGAGCAGACCAGGATCGCGGGGGAGTCGGGGCCGTGCTCGGCCTGGCTGAGCAGGTCGACGGCGACGATGAACGGGTCGGCGGTGTCGTCGGCGACGATGAGGATCTCGGTCGGGCCGGCGAACAGGTCGATGCCGACGCGGCCGAAGAGCCGGCGCTTGGCCTCGGCCACGTAGGCGTTGCCCGGGCCGGCCAGCAGGTCGACCTTGGCGATGGACGGGGTGCCCAGGGCCAGGGCGGCGACCGCCTGCACGCCGCCGAGCAGATAGATCTCGTCGGCGCCGGCCAGGTGCATCGCGGCGACCGTCGCCGCCGGGACCTCGCCGCGGATCGGCGGGGTGCACGCGGCCACCCGGGGCACGCCCGCCACCTTGGCCGTCACGACCGTCATGTGCGCGGAGGCGACGAGCGGGTAGCGGCCGCCGGGGACGTACGCGCCCGCCGCGGACACGGGGATGGAGCGCTGCCCGAGGTACACCCCGGGCAGGGTCTCGACCTCGAAGTCGTGCAGCGACTCGAGCTGGCGCCGGGCGAAGTCGCCGACGTTGCGCTGGACGGTGCGGATGTCGTCGATCACCTGCCGGTCCACGCCGGCCACGATGCGCTCGATCTGCTCGGGGTCGAGCCGGAAGCTCGGCGGCGACCAGTTGTCGAACTTCTCGGAGTACTCGCGGACGGCCTCGTCGCCGCGCGCCTCCACGTCGGCGATCACCGTGGCGACGACCTCGGCGACGTCGGGCCCTTTCCCGGCGGACCCGGCGGGGGTCTTCACGAAGAGCGGCATCATCCCTCCAGGAGCGGCCGCAGCGAGGCGAGCACCTCGCGGGCCGCCTCCAGGGTCAGGTCGATCTCCGCGGCGGTGTGGGAACCGCTCACGTGGTTGCGCTTGAGGGCCATCGGCAGCATGAGGAAGCCGCGCTCGGTCATGCCGCGGTGGAACGCGATGTACGCGGCGTCGTTGTTGCGCATGAGGTCGCGGTAGCCGAGCACGGGCGCCTTGGCGAAGTACGCCGCGAACACCCCGCCGAAGCCCGCCACCGTGGCCTCGATGCCGAGCTCGGTGACGATGGCGGTGAGGCCGTCGCGCATCCGGGCGCCCAGCTCGTGGGTGCGGGTGTAGAAGTCCGGGTGCTCGCTCAGGTAGCCGATGGTGGCCAGGGCCGCGGCGCAGGCGGCCGGGTTGCCGTTGAAGGTGCCGGCCATGAGCACGTCGCCGGTGCGGCCGTTGAAGTGCTCCATGAGGTCCCGGCGGCCGGCGACGCCGCCGATCGGGAAGCCGTTGGCCATGCCCTTGCCGAACGTGGTCAGGTCCGGCGTGACCCCGACGACCTGCTGGTAGCCCCCGAGCGCGTGCCGGAAGCCGGTGATGACCTCGTCGAAGATGAGCAGGGCGCCGCGGTCGCGGGTCAGCGTGCGCAGCCCCTCGACGAACTCCTGCGTGGGCAGCAGCGCGCCGACGTTGTGCGGGATCGGCTCGAGGATTATCGCGGCGATGCGGCCGGGGTGGGCGTCGAAGAGCGCGGCGACGGAGTCGAGGTCGTTGAACTCGGCGATGAGGGTGGCGTCGATGGCCTGGGCCAGGATGCCGCGGGAGAGCGGGTCGCGGCCGTAGGCCTTGTCCGGCGCCGAGATGACGTTGCGGGCGACGGAGTCGGTCCAGCCGTGGAAGCCGCCCTGGAACTTGATGATGAGGTCGCGGTCGGTGACCGCGCGGGCCAGCCGGATCGACTGGGCGGTGGCCTCCGAGCCGCTCATGGTGGCGATCATCGACTCGGCGGACGGGATGATGTCCACGATCCGCTCCGCGAGCTCGACCTCGCCCTCGGTGACGCCGAGGCCGACGAGGTCGATGCCGCCGAGCGCGGCCCGGACGGCGTCGTTGACGACCGGATGGTTGTGGCCTAGGAGGATCGCGCCGAAGGCGGCGTGGTAGTCGAGGTAGCGGCGGCCGTCGGCGTCGGTGACGTAGGCGCCTTCGGCGGCGGCGAAGGCGTACGGCTCACCGATGTAACGCGTCGATGAGTTCACGCCGCCGGGGATGACTCGGTCGGCCCGCTCCGCGATTGCCTGACCGCGCGGGGCCTCCCGCCGTTGTGCAGAGGGCATGCCGGGGACGCTAGAGCACGTCGCGACAACATGGCAAGACGTTCCATGTTTGGAAAGTGGACCTTGACAGTCTTCCGGCGCGACATGAAACTACGTTCCAAACGTCGTGAAAAACGTCGTCGGACATCGCAGTGGAGGAGGGCCGGGTGGCAACGGACGAGATCGGCATCCTGCTGGTCGGCGCCGGGTTCATCGCCGACGCTCACAGTGCCGCCGTGGCCGTCACGCCGGGGGCGCGCATCGCCGGGATCGTCGACGTCGACCCGGGCCGCGCCGCCGCGTTCGCGCGCTCGCAGGGCGGCATCCCGCACGAGAGCGACCTGGCCGCCGCGCTGGCCTGGCCGGACGTCGACGCGGCGATCGTGTGCACGCCCAACTTCACGCACGCCGCGATCGGCGCCGCGGTCGCCGGCGCCGGCAAACATCTGCTCATCGAGAAGCCCCTGACCATCACGGTGGCCGACGCGCGGGCCCTGCAGGCCGCGTTTTCCGGAAAAGGCCTGGTCCTGGCGGCGGCGCACACGCACCGCGCCTACGACTACGGCCGCGCGGTCAAGGCGGCCGTGGCCGGGATCGGCGAGCCGTTCCTGGTCCGGCTGGCCATCCTCGGCGGCTGGATCTGGCCCGACTGGAGCGCCTGGGTCGCCGACCCGGCCAAGTCCGGCGGGCACGCCCTGCACAACGGCGTGCACCTGCTCGACCTGGCCACCTGGTGGCTCGACGCCCGGCCGGTCGCCGTGAGCGCCCGGGGCCACAAGCAGACCGCCGCGGAGCTGGGCATCTACGACTACCTGGAGATGGTGGTGGACTACGCGAACGGGGCCACCGCGGTGTGCGAGATGAGCCGGGCGCACCGGCCGGGCTCGTTCAACCAGCGGGAGCTGTTCGTCGCGGGCTCGGGGGGCGCCGTCCGGCAGGACTGGGACGGCGAGGCCGCGGTGCTCTACGCCGAGAACGGCCCGGCCCTCGTGCCCGCGGCCGGCGGCAACGGCTTCGCGCTGCAGCTGCGGGCCTGGCTGGACAGCATCGGGGGCGCGCCGCCGCTGATGCCCGTGGACGACGCGGTGCTCGCGGTCGCCATGGGCGTCGCCGCGGAGCGCTCGATCCAGACCGGCGAGCGCGTGACGCTGGACGAGGTGCTCGCATGATCCGCGTGCGGCTGCTCGGCGAGGCCGGGATAGGAACCCAGAACCACCAGCGCGACATGTACCGCCCCGCCTTCGAACGGCACCCCGCGTTCACGATCGTCGACGACGAGGACGCGGAGGTCGTGTCGGTGGCGTTGCCGTTGCCGGAGCGGGCCGGGGCCATCGAGCGCGAGATCCGGGCCGGTCGCCACGTGCTGGCCGACAAGCCCCTGGCCGCCACCGCCGCCGAGTGCGAGCGGCTGGCGGAGCTGGCCGACGAGCACGGCGTCGTGATCGTCCCGGCGCATCATCAGCGGCTCGGCGGCGCCCTGCGCTCGGCCAAGGCCGCGGTCCGGGCCGGGCGGGTCGGGCTGCCGTGGAACGTCCAGTGTGACTTCATCGTGGCCGGCGGCGACCCGGCGCCGGGCGGGGAGCTGCTCAACCTCGGGCTGTACCCGATCGACGCCGTCTGTGACCTGCTCGGCCTGGCGGTCGAGAAGGTCCGCGCGACCGGCGGCCCGCTCACCACCCTCCAGCTCGACCACGAGCGCGGAGTGACAAGCACGATCGTCGTCGGCCGCGGGCCGGCTGTGCACGGGGTCGCACCCGCGGGCCTGCTGCTGCACCGGTACCGCATCAGCGGCTCCCACGGCGTGCTCGTCGTGGACGCCCTGCGCCCGGCGCTGCAGGTGCACACCGCCGACTCGGCCGGCCCCGCGTGGATCGGCCCCGGCACCGTCGACACGCTGCTCGACGTGCTCGCCGCCGGCGTGCGCACGGGCCGCGCCGAGCTCGGCCCCCGCGACGCGGTCCGCGCGCAGCGGGTGGTCGAGGCCGCCCAGCAGTCCATCACCGAGGGTCGGGGAGTGAAGCTCGATGCGGTTCGTCAGCTATCTGCGTGACGGGAAGGTCCGCCACGGCCGCCTGGAGGACGACGAGACGATCGCCGAGCTCGGCGACGGCGACCTGCAGGCGCTGGTCGAACGCGGACTCCCGAACCACGACGGTCCACAAAGGACCGTCCCGCTCGGCGCCGTGGAGCTCCGGGCCCCCTTGCAGCGGCCCGGGAAGCTCCTCGCCGCCGCGGCCAACTACCAGGACCACGTGACCGAGACCGGCGGCGACCCGCTCGACAAGACGCGCCTCTCGCCGCGGCTGTTCCTCAAGCCCCCCACGTCGATCGTCGGGCCCGGCGCGGTCATCCCGCTGCCCGAGGTGAGCCACGAGATCGACTGGGAGGCCGAGCTCGCCGTCGTCATCGGCCGGCCGGCCCGCAACGTCGCGGCGGACGACGCGCTGGAGTACGTCGCCGGCTACATGGCCTCCAACGACGTGTCCGCGCGCAGCATGGACTACGGCTTCGAGCGCGACACCGACGACAAGGCCGTCTGGTTCTTCGACTGGCTCGCCGGCAAGTGGTGCGACGGCTTCGCGCCGCTCGGCCCCTGGCTGCTCAGCGCCGACGAGGCCGGCGACCCCCAGGCGATCCCGGTGCGCCTCGACGTCAACGGCGTCACCAAGCAGCACGGCTCGACCAAGGACATGATCTTCACGGTGGCCGAGCTGATCGCCCACGCGTCGCGGCTGATGACCCTGGAACCCGGTGACGTGATCCTCACCGGCACCCCCTCCGGCGTCGGGGCCGCGACCGGCGAATACCTCAGGGCCGGCGACGAGATGACCGTCGACCTCGGCCCGCTGGGAACCCTCCGCAACACGGTGGCCTGAGGCCGCGCCCAACCCTCGCAAGTGCCAACCCCCCGATACAAAGAGGTGCCCATGAAACGGGTGTTCCTTGCCGGTGCCGCCGCGGTGGCCTTACTCTCCGCCGCCGCCTGCACCGGCCCGAAATCGGACACGGCGTCCACGCCGGGCAAGTCGTCGCTGAACGTGTACCTCTACCAGGAGCCCGCCGGCGTCTTCAGCCCGCTGGCCCCGCTCAACGGCGCCGACTCGCAGGTCATGTCCTTCGTCAACGAGGGCCTGCTCGCCGTCGACCCCGACTACAAGCTCCAGCCGCGCCTCGCCGAGAGCTACGACGTCTCGCCGGACGCGACGACCTTCACGTTCCACCTGCGCAAGGGTCTCAAGTGGAGCGACGGGCAGCCGTTCACCTCCAAGGACGTCCTCTTCACGTACACCCTGCTGGCCAACCCGAAGACCACGAGCGCCACCGCGGGCAGCTACGCCGCGGTCGCCGGCGTCGCCGACTTCACCTCCGGCAAGGCCCCGACGATCACCGGCTTCTCGGCGCCGGACGACAACACGTTCGTCATCAAGGCCGCCCAGCCCAACTTCGGCCTGCTCGCGGTCATCGGCTACCCGTGGATCCTGCCCGAGCACGTCCTCGGCAAGGACGCCCCGGACGCCGTGGCCAAGGACGAGTTCTTCCGCAAGCCGACGGTCGGCATGGGCCCGTACACGTTCGTGGAGTACAAGACGAACCAGTACGTCCACGTCACGGCGAACCCGAACTACCGCAACCCGGCGAAGATCAAGGACGTCTACCTCAAGCCGATGACGTCCGACGTCGCCACCGCCCAGCTGGGCAACGGCGGCATCGACATCGCCTCCTACTCGCCGACCGACGCGGCCACCGTGGCCGGCTTCGGCGGCGTCGCCACCCAGGAGAAGCCCGGCGCCGGGTTCGTGCGCATCGCGCTCAACCAGTCCAAGCCGTACTTCGCCGACGCCCGCGTCCGCCAGGCCTTCCTCTACGCGGTGGACCGCCAGCAGATCGTCAAGACGGTCCTCATGGGCAAGGCCGAGGTGCGGCTGTCCGACTTCGCCAAGGCCAACGAGCCCTCCGGCCTCAACGACTACGCCAAGAACGTCGCGAAGGCCAAGCAGCTGCTCGCCGAGGCCGGCTGGGACGCCAACCGCACCGTGAACCTGCAGTGGGTGCACGGCCAGCGCGACCGCGACGCCACCGCGACGATCGTGCAGAGCGAGCTCGCCGCGGTCGGCGTGAAGGTGAACCTGGTGAACATCCAGGCGGCCCAGATCGCCGGCACCTACAAGGACAAGTCGTACGACATGACGCTGTACGGCGGCGGCAACTACGCGGTGGACTCCTCGGCGATAAACGTGATCACCGCGTGCGCGCAGCAGTACCCGGCCGGCGGCAACATCAACTTCTTCTGCGACAACAAGCTCGACCAGCTGATGACGCAGGCCAACCAGACCGTCGACACGGCGCAGCGCAAGGCCCTCTACGACCAGGCGGCGACCGAGGCGAACGCCCAGGTCGACCTCATGTGGCTGTACAACCCCTATGGTCTGTGGGGCGTGAGCAAGAAGGTCCAGGGCTTCCGGGCCCCCGGCTCGCAGGACGCGAACTTCTGGGACCCGGCGAGCTGGAGCATCTCCGGCTGACGGACACGGCCGGGCGGGTCGGGCGCCACCCCACCCGCCCGGCCGCCTCACAGTGAAAGGAGTGTGAGCGTAATTTGGGGGCATACCTCGCCCGCCGCCTGCTGGTGAACGTGCTGGTCTTCTTCCTGATCACCGTCGCGATCTTCGGCCTGGTGCACAAGTCACCCGGCGACCCGATCGCCATGCAGGTCCCGGCGGACCAGCTCAACTCCGGCAGCGCCGAGTTCATCGCGCAGAAGCGCCACGAGCTCGGCCTCGACCAGTCGGTCTTCGTGCAGTACTGGCACTGGCTGGTCAACGCCCTGCAGGGCGACCTGGGCTACTCGCTGCTCAACGGGCGCGCCGTCACCGACGTGCTCGGCGAGCGCATCGGCCCGACCGTCGAGCTGATGGGCGTCGCGCTCGTCATCTCGCTGCTGGTCGCCATCCCGCTCGGCATCGCCGCCGCCCGGCGGCGCAACTCGATCGTCGACTACTCCGCGACCGTGGTGAGCCTCGGCTCGGTGTCGATCCCGGTGTTCTTCGTCGCGCTGATCGCCATCTACTTCTTCACGCTGAAGCTGCAGTGGCTGCCGTCGTCGGGCATCTCCGACCCGACCGCGCCGAGCCTGCTGGACTCGATCCGCCACCTCGTGCTGCCGGCGCTCATCCTGGGCTTCGGCAATTCGGGGCCCTTCATGCGGTACGTCCGCAGCTCCATGATCACCGAGCTGCAGGCCGACTACGTGCGCACCGCGGAGGCCAAGGGCGCGCCCCCGCGGCGGGTGGTCCTGCGCCACGCCTTCCGCAACTCGCTCATCCCGCTGCTGACCGTGATCGCCTCCAGCGTGCCGCAGCTGCTGGCCGGCGCGGTCGTCATCGAGCAGGTCTTCGCCTGGCCGGGCATGGGCCAGCTCGCGGTGAGCTCGGTCAACCAGCACGACTACTCGGTCATCATCGGCTTCGCGCTGCTGATCGCGATCCTGGTGCTGCTGTCCAACCTGCTCGCCGATGTCCTGTACACGCTCGTCGACCCCCGGGTGAGGCTGCGATGACGATCCAGGTGGCGGACCAGGCCGCCGACATCGGTGGCGGCGACGCGATCCCGCGCCGGGGCGCGTTCCGGCGCTTCCGCCGGCACCCGATCGCCCTCGCGAGCCTCGTCTTCCTGTTCCTCGTCGTGCTCGCGGCCGTCTTCGCCCGGCCGCTGTCCGGCCACGACCCCAACCAGATCGACCTGCTCGCCGCGCGGGCCGCGCCGTCGGGCGGGCACTGGCTCGGCACCGACTCGACCGGCCGCGACGTGTTCAGCCGGCTGCTCTTCGCCGGGCGGGTCTCCCTCGGCGTCGGCATCTCCTCGGCCGCCCTCGCCGTGGTCATCGGCACGGTCCTGGGCGGCATCGCCGGGCTGCTCGGCGGCTGGGTCGACGGGCTCATCATGCGCATCGCCGACGTGTTCATGTCGTTCCCGTCGCTTGTCGTCATCGTGGTCATCGCCGGCGTCCTCGGCCCGAGCGTGGTCACCATGGTCATCGCGATCGGGCTGTTCCAGTGGCCGGTCTGCGGCCGGATCGTGCGCGGCGTGACGCTGTCGCTGCGCGAGCAGGAGTTCGTGCTCGCCTCCCGGGCCACCGGCGCCGGCCCGGTGTGGCTGCTGCGCCGGCACATCATCCCGGCCGCGCTGCCCCCGGTCAGCGTGGCCGCGACCCTCGCCGTGGCCCAGGCGATCGCGCTCGAGGCGACGCTGTCCTTCCTCGGCCTCGGCGTGCAGCCGCCCGCGGCGAGCTGGGGCAACATGCTCACCGACGCGCAGAGCCTCACCGTCATCCGCAGCGAGCCGTGGCTGTGGCTCTCCCCGGGCGTCGCGGTCGCGCTGACCGTGCTCGCCGTGAACTTCATCGGCGACGGCCTGCGCGACGCCGTGGATCCGAGGCAGTCATGACGGCCCTGTTGCGGATCCGGAACCTCAGCGTCGACTTCCACACCGACGACGCCGTCGTGCACGCCGTGGACGGCGTCGACCTCGAGGTGCACGAGGGCGAGATCGTCGCCGTCGTCGGCGAGTCCGGCTCCGGCAAGACCGTCACCGCGATGTCGGTGCTGCGCCTGCTGCGCGAGCCGCCGGCGCGGGTGAGCGCGGACACGCTCGCGTTCCGCGGCCAGGACCTGCGCGGGCTGTCGGCGCGGGCGCTGCGGGCGATCCGCGGCGGCCCGGTCGGCATGATCTTCCAGGACCCGATGACCGCGCTCAACCCGGTGCTGAGCATCGGCGAGCAGATCGCCGAGACCGTGCTGCTGCACCAGGACCGGCGGGACCGCAAGGCGGCCCGGGCCCGCGCGGTGGAGCTGCTCGCGCTCGTCGGCGTCCCCGACGCGGCCCATCGCGCGAAGCAGTACCCGCACGAGTTCTCCGGCGGCATGCGCCAGCGCGCGATGATCGCGATGGCCATCGCCAACGACCCGGACCTCATCATCGCCGACGAGCCGACCACCGCCCTGGACGTCACCATCCAGGCCCAGGTGCTCCAGCTGCTGCAGAAGGCCCAGCGGGAGACCGGCGCCGCGACCATCCTCATCACCCACGACCTCGGCATCGTGGCCGAGCTCGCGGACCGGGTGGTCGTCATGTACGCCGGGCGGGTCGTCGAGACCGCCGACGTGCTCTCCCTGTTCGAGAAGCCGCGCCACCCGTACACCCTCGGCCTGCTGGCGAGCCTCCCGCGCATGGACGCCGAGTCGGACCGCCTCGACCCGATCCCGGGCAACCCGCCGAACATGGCCGCGCCGCCCGGCGGCTGCCCGTTCCACCCGCGCTGCCCGCTGGCCCAGGACGTGTGCCGGACCGACCGGCCGCCGCTGCTGCAGATCAGCGCGGGCCGCCGCAGCGCCTGCCACTTCCACGAGGAGCTCGCATGACCGGTCCGGAGCGGAGCGGAGGGGCCGGTCATCATGGGCTCAGCTCGGAGGTCGTGCGGCCGGAGCGAAGCGGAGGGCGTGCGGCCGGTCCGGAGCGGAGTGGAGGGGCCGGTCATCATGGGCTCAGCTCGGAGGTCGTGCGGCCGGAGCGAAGCGGAGGGCGCATGACTCTCTTGAAGGTCGAGGGGCTCGCGAAACACTTCCCGATCCGGCGCGGGGTGCTGCGCCGGCAGGTCGGCGCGGTGCGGGCGGTGGACGGGGTCGACCTGGAGCTGGCCGCGGGGGAGACGCTGTCGCTGGTCGGCGAGTCCGGCTGCGGCAAGTCGACCACCGGCCGGCTGCTGGTGCGCCTGCTGGAGCCGACCGCGGGCCGGATCCTGTTCGAGGGGGCCGACCTGGCCCGGCTGCCCCAGTCGCAGCTGCGGGCCAGGCGGCGCGACATCCAGATCATGTTCCAGGACCCGTACGCCTCGCTGTCGCCCCGCATGACCGTGCACGAGATCGTGGCCGAGCCGCTGCGGGTGCAGGGCCGCTACGGCGACGGCGGCGCCGACCGGGTCGCCGAGCTGCTCCGCCTCGTCGGGCTGCGCCCCGAGCACGCCCGCCGCTACGCCCACGAGTTCTCCGGCGGCCAGCGCCAGCGCGTCGGCCTGGCCCGGGCCCTGGCGCTCAACCCGAAGCTGCTCGTGCTCGACGAGCCGGTCAGCGCGCTGGACGTCTCGGTGCAGGCGCAGGTGATCAACCAGCTGCGGGACCTGCAGGACCGGCTGGGGCTCGCGTACCTGTTCATCTCCCACAACCTCTCCGTCGTCAAGCACATCTCGCACCGGGTCGCGGTGATGTACCTCGGCGGCATCGTGGAGACGGGCACCCGGGCGGACATCTTCACCCGCCCCACCCACCCGTACACGCAGGCGCTGCTGTCCGCGATCCCGGTGCCCACGCCGGTGGGGCGGGACGAGCGGGAGCGCATCACGCTCACCGGTGACGTACCGAGCCCGGCCGACCCGCCGTCGGGTTGCCGATTTCGCACACGATGCTGGAAGGCCCAGGATGTCTGTGCACAGGAGGCACCCACCCTGATCGATCGGATCGGGGCGGGCCACCCGAGCGCCTGCCACTTCCCTGAACTGCCCACTACCGCGTAGAGCCCGTTCCGAGGAGGCCGTCATGGCCCGCACCATCCGCACCGCCCGCCCGGTGCCCGTCGACGACAGCAAGCCGGCGTCGGCGAACTACCACGCCAACGCCCTGGCCCGGGGCCTCGCGCTGCTGGAGATGCTCGCCGCCGAGTCCGAGCCGCTGACCGTCAACGACCTCAGCGAGAGCACCGCGCTGCCGAAGAGCACCCTCGTGCGGCTGCTGGCGGTGCTGGCGGAGATGGAGTACGTGGTCCGGGTCGACGAGCGGCCCTCGTACCGCCTCGGGCACAAGGTGCAGCGGCTGGCCAGCGCGTACGTCTCCTCGCTCGACCTGACCGTGGTGGCCGAGGCCTACCTGCGCCCGGTGGCGCTCGGCACCGGCCAGACCGCCAACCTCGGCGTGCTCGACGGCGACCAGGTGCTGCACATCTGCGTCGCCGAGCCGGACCGCCCGCTGCGGTTCACCACCGCGCTCGGCGCCCGCGACCACACGTACTGCACCGGCCTGGGCAAGATGCTGCTGTCGGAGCTGCCGGAGCCGGACCTCGCCGCGCTGCTGCCCGCCGCCGAGCCGTTCCCGGCCTTCGCCGAGAACACCGTCACCACCCACGCCGACCTGCGCCGCGACCTCAAGCGCACCGCCAAGCGCGGCTACGCCCTCGACGACAACGAGCGCAGCGCCGGCCTGCGGTGCGTCGCGGTCGGCGTGCGCATCGGCGGCGAGTTGCTCGCCGCGGTCAGTGTCTCCGGGCCGGCGGGGGAGTTCACGGCGCCGAAGCAGCAGGAGTACGTGGCCGCGCTGGACGAGGTCGCCAAGGCGATGTCCGACGACCCCGACTTCACCGCGGCCCTGCGCATCGTGCACCGTTCGCTGCGCCCCGCCGGGAAGCGCTGATGCCCGCGTTACTCGCCGACGTACGCGATGCACTCCACCTCGACGCGCACGTCGCCGCGGCCGAACGCCACGACGACCGTGGTGCGGGCGGGCGGGGCGGCGCCGAAGCGGCGGGCGTAGACCTCGTTGAACGGCGCGAACAGCGTCGCGTTGGACAGGAACGCGCCGACCTTGACGATCTGGTCGGCCCGGGCCCCGGCCGCGGCGAGCACCGCCTCGACGTTGTCCAGGGTCTGGTTCACCTCGGCCTCGAAGTCGCCGAGGTAGATGGAGCCGTCGGCGGTCGTGGCAACCTGGCCGGAGACGAAGACGAAGCCGCCCGCCTTCGTGGCGTGTGACAGCGGAACCGTGACGGGGGCGAAGGAGCCGGGATGGAAGCGTTCGATCATGCGGACATGGAATCACATTCCACGTTGCTGCTCCAGGGTGGGACGGTGCTCGACGGCACCGGTTCGCCCGGGATCGCCGCCGACGTCCTGATCCGCGACGGCGCGGTCGTGGCCGTCGAGGCGGTCATCGAGACCGGCGCGCCGGTGTTCGACGCCACCGGGCGGATCGTCTGCCCGGGCTTCGTGGACCTGCACACCCACTCGGACCTGACGCTGCTGTCCGGGCCCGAGGCGCGCAGCAAGGTACACCAGGGCGTCACGACCGAGGTTGTCGGCAACTGCGGGCTCGGGGTCGCCCCGCTGCCGCCCGGCGCCGACATCGAGGGCATCCGGGCGGCGGTGAGCTACCTCGACCTCGACCCGGCGATCGCCTGGGACTGGCGGGACCTGCCGGGGTACCTCGCCGCCGTGGCGGCCGCCCGCCCGTCGGTGAACGTGGCCGCGCTCGTCGGGCACGTGCCGCTGCACGCCGCCGTCTGCGGTTTCGAGGACCGGCCGGCCGGGCCGGCCGAGCTCGACCGCATGTGCGGGCTGCTCGCCGACGCGCTCGGCGCGGGCGCCCTGGGGCTGTCGACCGGCCTGGTGTACCCGCCGCTGACCTACGCCCGCGAGGAGGAGCTCGTCGCCCTCGCCCGGGTCGTCGCCGCGGCCGGCGCGGTCTTCACCTGGCACGTGCGCAGCTACGACGACGGGCTGCTGGACTCCGTCGCGCAGGCGGTGCGGGTCGCCCGGACCACCGGCGCCCGCACCCAGATCTCGCACCTGGCCGCCGTCGGCCGCCGCAACTGGGGCGCGGTCCGCGGCGCCCTCGACCTCGTCGACGCGGCCAACGCCGACGGGTGCGAGATCGGCGTCGACATCTACCCGTACGTCCACGGCAACGCGCCCCTGTCCCAGCTGCTGCCCGCCTGGGCGCTCGAGGGCGGGGCCGCGGCCTGGGCGCCCCGGCTGCGCGACCCGGGGGTGCGCGCCCGGATCCGGGCCGCCTGGGTCGACCGGCCCACCGGCTGGGACGAGCTGACCGTCAGCTGGACCAGCCGCGGCGACGCGGACCCGGCCCTCGGGCGCACCCTGGCCGACCTCGGCGGCGCCGACGCCGCCCTCGACCTGCTCGCCGAGCTCGGCGCGGGCGCCATGATGACGGCCGGCGGGCGCAGCGAGGACGACCTGCGCACGGTCCTGGCCCACCCCGCGGCGGTGGTCGCGTCCGACGGGCTGGCCCTGGACCCGGGCGGCATCACCGGTGCCGGGGTCCCGCACCCGCGCAGCTACGGATGTTTTCCGCGGTACCTCAGCCGCTACGCCGAGAATCTCCCCGACGCGGTGCGCCGCTGCACCTCCGAGCCGGCCCGCCGCATCGGCCTGCCCCACCTCGGCGTGCTGCGCCCCGGCGCCCCCGCCGACGTCGTCGTCTTCGACCCGCGCACCATCGCCGACACCGCCACCTTCACCGCGCCGCACCAGCTGGCCACCGGCATCGACCTGGTGCTCGTCGGCGGCGTGCCGACCGTCGAGCGCGGCACGCACACCGGCCGGCGGGCGGGGCGGGTCCTGCACCGCACGAGAGGAACCACCGGATGATCGACGTCCACACCCACTGCCACCTGTCCGAGCACTGGGGCTGCGAGTGGCACCGCAACTGGCAGCCCGTCTACGGCCACGAGTACGCCGACCGCACCCCGGAGCAGTACGACGAGGCGATGGCCGCGGCCGGCGTCGACCTCGCGTTCGTCTTCGGCATGCGCGCCACCCGCGCCGGCGTGCTCACCCCGAACGAGTTCGTCGAGGACTTCTGCGCCCGGACGAGTACGAACACACTCGGCTTCATGGCGCTGGACCTGTCCGACCCGGACGTCATGGACCAGCTCGCCGACGGCATCGCGCGCGGGCTGCGCGGCGTGAAGCTGTACCCGGTGCTGGCCCACTTCGACGCCCGCGACGAGGCCCACGACCCGTTCTTCCGCGCCGCCACCGAGGCCGGGCTCATCGTGCTGTGGCACATGGGCACCACGCCCAGCCCCGAGGGGCGCCTGGAGCTGTCGAACCCGCTGCTCGTGGACGACGTCGCCCGCCGGCACCCCGATCTCAAGCAGATCATCGCGCACCTCGGCCACCCGTGGCAGCGCGAGACGATCGTGGTGCTGCGCAAGAACCGCAACGTGTTCGGCGACGTCTCGGCCTCGTGGGCGCGCCCGCTGGACGGGTTCATGGCGCTCGTGCGGGCGCAGGAGTGGGGCGTGGTACCGAAGCTGCTCTTCGGCTCCGACTATCCGATGTGGACGCCGGCCGAGGCCAAGGACGGCCTGCACGGCCTCGCCCGGATGCGGCCGGGCGGCCTGCCGGCCATCGAGCCGGCGACCGTCGAGTGGCTCATCGACGGCGACCCGCGCGAGGCCCTGGGGCTGGCCCGATGACGCTGATCCCGGAGCTGCCGACGCCGTCGCTGCTCGTCGACCTCGACCGCCTGGAGCGCAACATCGCCCGGATGGCGGGCACGTTCGCCGCGGCCGGGGTCGGGCTGCGCCCGCACGCGAAGACGTCCAAATGCCTGGAGGTGGTACGCCGCCAGCTCGGCGCGGGCGCGCTCGGCATGACCTGCTCGACCCCGGCCGAGGTGGCGTGGCTGCAGGCCGCGGGCCTTCGCGATCTGCTGTGGGCGCACGCCCCGGTCGGCCCGCCCAAGGTCGCCTTCGTCATCGACGCGGTCCGCACGGGCGGCCTGACCGTGGCGCTGGACTCGCTCGAGGCCGCCGCGCCGCTGTCGGCCGCCGCGCACGCGGCCGGCGTGACGGTCCCGTTCGTGCTGGAGGTGAACACCGGCCACGCCCGGCTCGGCGTCGACCCGGAGCACGTCCCGGCGACCGCGGCCGCGCTGGCCGCGCTGCCCGGCCTGCGGCTGCGCGGGCTGCTCACCCACGAGGGCCACCTGGCCACGATGCCCGACCGCCCGTCCCTGGAGGCCGCCGGGCGCAGCGCGGGCGCCCTGCTGGCCCGGCTGGCCGACGGCCTGCGCGCCGGCGGCCACGACATCGACGTGGTCTCGGTCGGCTCCACGCCGGGCGCCACGTCGGCCCCGTTCGCGGCGGGCGTCACCGAGGGCCGGCCCGGCACCTACGTGTACTACGACGCCAACCAGATCCGCCTCGGCTCCTGCACCATCGACGACTGTGCGCTGTCGGTCCTGGCCCGGGTCGTGTCGGTCCAGCGCGCGGGCCGCCCGATCATCGACGCGGGCATCAAGGCGATGAGCTCGGACACCATCGCGGCCGCGGGCTCGGTGGGGCGGCTCCTGGACTCCGACGTCCGGTTCGTGGACGCCAACGAGGAGCACGGCTTCCTCCTCGACCCGGCCGCCTCCCTCGCCGTCGGCGACCTGGTGCGGATCGTCCCGAACCACGCCTGCGGCACCACGAACATGTGGAGCCACCTGTACGCCGTCCGCGGCGACGAGGTGGTCGAGCGCTGGGAGATCTCCGCGCGCTATTGACGCCTCATCCGAACACTCCCCAGTCGACCACGCCGGCCAGGCCTTCGGCATCGGGACTGCGCAACAGCGCGCGCAGCTGCGTACGGCACTCGCGGAAGGGCGCGGCGTTGAGGTCGAGCACGTGGAGCGCCTCGTCCCACAGCCGGTCGTCCCGGGCAGAAGTCAAGGGTGATTCTTGCCGGTACGGCCGAATATCGCGACATCGATCTGCCGCCGATCGGCGCGGTCAAAGCAAACATCGAGGCGCTTTACGACCTCTTGACCGATCCCGCGCGGAGCGACCTCACCAAGGCCCAGTGCGTGGCGCTGCACGATCCCGCCGATCCGGCCGCTCTGCTGTCGGCCCTGGACGCCGCCGCGGCGGAAGCCGAAGACCTGCTGCTCTTCTACTACGCCGGCCACGGCCTGGTCGACCCGGCCGGAACCGAGCTGCGGCTCGCGGTGCACACCACCGCGAGGAGCTCCTTCTGGACCGCCGTGCCGTTTCACGACGTCGCCGCCGTGCTGCAGCGCAGCGCGGCGCACGCGAAGGTCGTCATCCTGGACTGCTGCTACAGCGGACTCGCCCTGCAGAAGGTTCCCTACCTGCGCCGGCTCGGCCGCCTGAGCCCGGACGACCTCGACACGGACGGGCTGTTCGTGCTGACGGCGTCCGCCGCCGACTGGTTCGCCGCGAGCCCGGAGGGGAAACGCCACACCGCGTTCACCGGTGAACTGCTCGGGGTGCTGCGCGCGGGCGTGGCGAGCCAGGACCGGCTGCTGACCCTCGATGCGGTGTTCCCCGCGGTGCGGGCACGCCTGATCGCCGCGGGGCAGGCCGAGCCGCAGAAGGAGGACCGCAACACCGCGGGCCGGCTGGCCCTGGTGCGGAACGCGGCCTACCGCAAGGAGCCCGCGGCGCCGCCGCCGCGGGATCTGTCCCTGTGCCGCGCCCTCCTTGTGGGCACCGGCACCTACGACGATCCGGCGTTGCCGCCGCTGCCGTCGGCGCCGCGGGGCGCCGACGCCCTCGCCGGCCTGCTGTCCGACCCGCTCGTCTACGGCCTGCCGTCCGGCACCTGTGTGCGGCTCATCGACCCGCCGGGGGTGGACGACGTCCTGGCGGCGGTGCGCGAGATGGCGGACGCGGCGACGGACGAGCTCCTGCTGTACCTGGCCGGGCACGGAGTCCCGACGGCCGACGGCGAGGTCGGGTTCCCGGTGCGCGGCTCCCGGCCCGACCGGCCCCGGACGCTGGTCACCGCGAGCGACCTCAACGCCGCCCTGATCGGCACCCGGGCCCGCTCCACGGTGATCTTCGCCGACGCGTCGTTCTCCGGCCGGCTGGCCGAGTCGATGACGGGGGTCCGCAACACGACCATCCTGAGCTCGTCGGGCTCCCACCACCTGGCCCGGGTCGCGGGCGGGCACGGCGTCTTCACCGCCGGGCTGCTGCGGATCCTGCAACACGGTCTGCCCCACCGGCCGGAGCACCTGACGGTCTGCGACATCTTCGAGGGCCTCACGGCCGGGTCGTCCAGCGGTCCCTGCCACCTGTCGATCCTTCGCTCCCAGCGCACCTACTGCCTGTTCCAGAACCGTTCGAAAACGTACGATCCCCAAGCTCCCCATCCTGTCAGGGCGGGAGCCCAACTCAGGATTGACATGGAACGGCATTTCACGTGAGGTGTGGCCATGAAGGTCATGACCATCTACGCGCACCCCGCGGACACCATCACCAACTGTGGCGGGACCCTTGCCCGCCACGCCGATGCCGGTGACGAGATCGTCGCGCTGATCCTCACCCACGGCGGCCGCATCCACGCCAACCGGTACGCCGAGGAGTGGCGCAAGGACAACCCCGACGCGGCCATCGCCGGCGCCGGGCTGGACGAGATCGTCGCGTTCAAGAAGGGCGAGCTGGAGCGTGCCGCCGAGATCGTCGGCATCTCCCGGGTGGTCACGCTCGACCGCGACGACCGCGAGGCCGGCCTGCACGAGTCGCTTGTCGAGACGGTCGCCGAGCAGATCGCGGCCGAGCGCCCCGACGTCATCATCTGCGACTACCCGCAGAACCCGGTCATGGCGGCCAACACGCACACCGTGGCCACCACGACGGTCCTGGCCGCGCTCGGGCGCGCCGGGGCCTACCTGCGCAACCTCGACGGCCGGCCCGAGTACCACGTGAAGCAGGTCTTCCTCACCTCGCTGCCGGTGTACCCGATCGACGGGCTGAGCCTGTTCGGGGTGCGCAACGACGTGTTCGTCGACATCACGCCCGTCGTCGGGCGCAAGGTCGCGGCCATGGACTGCTTCGACAGCCAGGGGTACTCGGGCCTGTTCGCCCGCAAGCTCATCGAGTCGGCCAACGGCGAGGCCGGCCGCGCCGCCGGCGTCAACTTCGCCGAGGGCTTCTACCGGCTCTACAACGAGACCCACGGCACGCTGCCGCTGACCGCCGCCGCGCAGGCCGCCGACCCGCTGGTGCGGCATGTGGAGTACAGCCGGATCAGCCTGCGCGAGGCGTACCCCCTGCCGTGACGGCCGGCTCCCGGACCGGCGCGACGTCGTCGACCTGCAGGGTGCGCAGGTCGTCGACGTCCGGCGCCGCGATCGTGCGCAGCCGCCCGGCCTGGCGCGTCACGGCCGCGTCGAACACCTGCCGCGCGTAGCGGGCTGAAGCGGGAGCCGAACCCGGCGTTCGTGGCCAGGAACGCCTTGGATCGGTTCAAACACGACCGGCGGTATTCCTGATCATCGCTGTTCACGTCGACGTCGCCTGCTGCTTCCACACGACCGCGAGACTCGGCGCAGCCTGCTGCCAGCCCAATCCCGGAGTCGAACCCATTGGAGCCACTCGGACGCCGGCGGCGCCTCGTGGCGGCCGTCACTGCGGGCCTCGCCGCGGCCCTGCTCGCCGCCCCCGGCCCGGCGGCCGCGCACCCGTTCGGCGACCCCCAGACGGTCGCCATCGCCGTCGACGCGGCCCGGCCCGAGGTCGTGCACGTGCGCTGGAAGGTCGGCGGCCTCGACGACCTCGTGCTGCTCGGCGTCTCCCTCGGCCTGCTGCCCAGGGACCGGGTCATGCTCGACGGCGCCGTCTTCTACCGCGACAGCGACGCCGCCGCCATCGGCCCGTCCGACCGCTTCGCCGCGTACCTGCTCAAGCAGATCACCGTGGCCGGCGGCGGGAAGGCGTGCGCCGGCGCCGTCGAGCGCCCCGCCGACCTGGCGAAGAGCGGCGTGAGCATCGACTACACCTGCGCCGGGCCGGTCGGCACCGCCACCGTCGCGGTGCGCACGCTCACCGACCTCAACCCGGCCTACCAGACCCTGGCCACCGGCCCGCAGGGGGAGCGCACGGTGTACCGCCAGGGCGCCGACTCCCACGACTGGCCCCTCGGCCCCGGCCCGGCCGAACCGCAGCACCGGGGCCGCAGCGCCGCACTCCAGATCGGCCTCGTCGCCGGCGTGCTCCTGGCCGCCGCCGTCATCGCCGTCTTCATCACCCGGAGAACCGTCTTCATCACCCGGAGAACCGTCTTCATCACCCGGAGAATCCGCAAAGGAGCAGGATGAGGCACCACTTGCGGCGGCTGCTCGCCGTCGCGCTGGTCGGCGGGGCGATCGTCGCCGTCGAACCGGCCACGGCCCACGCCGAGCCGAGCCCGTCGACCGGCACGCCCGTGCTCAACCTGCGCGACGGGCAGACGCTCGAGGGCACCGTGCGGGTCGACGCCGAGCCGGCGGCCGAGAACGACTCGGTCGTCGCGCTGACGGTCGACGGTTCGCCGGTGGCCGCGCAGCCGACGGCGGGCACCGCGCACTTCGCCTTCGACATGGGCGGCAACGGTACCGAGGCGAGGTACCACAACTACATCACGGTGAACGAGCACACGGCGGCGGCCGACCGGGTCTACTTCCCCGACATCCCGGGCGGGCGCAACGGCACCCTCGACTTCCCCGGCGGGTGGCTGCACCCGGGCGCCAACACCGTCACCGTGCACGCCGGCGCCAACTGGGTCGACACCACCAACACCGCGGCCGCCGGGGTCGAGACCCTGCCCAACGGTGAGGGCCTGCGCTGCCCCAACTACGACGACTTCCCGCTGAGCAGCCTGAGCCTCAGCCTCATCGGCGTGGTCGCCGACGGCGAGCAGAACTCCTTCAGCTACAGCTTCGGCGACGGTACCTGTGGCAGCAGCCCGCACCTGCTCACCCAGGACCTGACGTTCGTCGTGTCCGGCACCCCCGGCGGCACCGCCGGCCTCGGCGCCGACCTCGACACCCGCGCCCTCGCGAACGGGCCGCACACGGTCGCCGCCACCACGAAGTCCGGCGCCACGGCCCGGGCCGCGGTCGCGGTGAACAACGCCCCGGCGGGCGCGCCGAAGATCACCCCGGCCGACGGGGCGCTCGTGCGCGGCGAGCGTCCGGTCATCGCCGCGCTCACCGGCGGTACCGGAAACGTCGAGTCCCTCGCCGTCGACGACCGGGCCGCCGAGAACGCCGAGACCCTGGCCGCCGGCACCGCGACCCTCGGGCTCACCGTCGAGGCCGGCAACTCGGCCGAGGCCAAGTACCACAACTACCTGCTCGTCAACGGCAACCGTGTCGACCTCGGCGGCGACTACGGCGTGGCCGGCCAGGAGACGGTGGCGCTGAAGTTCCCGAACCGCTTCCTGCACAACGGCGACAACGTCGTGCGCGTCAAGACGGGCGACTACAACGGCACCCTCAACGGCGCGACCTGCGCCAACCACGACGACTTCCGGATCGCCGCCTCCTCGGTGCTGCTCGCCCCGGGCTCCGCGGGCACGGTGACGAACGGCCCGGTGTACCTGTGGACGGGCGAGACCAGGACGGTGACGACCGACGCCTCGCTCGCGCTCGGCGACGGCACCTGCGGCCCGAACAAGGAGGCCGAGTTCCACTTCGACATCGCGGGCGCCCCGACCACGCGCACGATCGACACCCTGGCCGCGGCGGGCGACGCGCACCTGCGGGTCTTCGTCGGCGGCAACGGCGCCGACAACGGCTTCGACAACAAGGTGCTCATCAACGGCATCCCGCTCGACCTCGGCGTCTGGGAGAAGGAGGTCGCCGACCTCGCCTTCCCGAACGAGTGGCTGGTGCCCGGGGTCAACGTCGTCGAGTTCGTCGCCGGCAGCGACCACGGCAGCGCGACCGGCGGCTGCGACAACTACGACGACTTCACCCTGCGCGACTTCGCGCTGGCCCCGGCCACCGGCACCGCGACCCAGCTGACGAGGCTGACCGCCGGGAGCACCGTGACCATCGGCTCGGCGAGCTACCCCGCGGGCCAGCCGGTCACCGTGTACGTCGGCGACGGCACCTGCGGCAGCTCGTTCAACTCCACCCTCGACAAGACGGTCCTCTTCGACATCGCCGGCGCCCCGGCCGCGGGCCGCCGCGCCGACGTCGACACCACCAAGCTCGCCGACGGCAGGCACTCCATCGCGGCCGTCGTCGGCGACAAGACCTCGACCCGCGGCTTCACCGTCGACAACACCGCTCCCCAGGTCGCCCGGAGCGTCCCGGCCGAGGGCCAGCGGCTCACCGCCACCGTCGCGCTGCAGGTCGAGGTGGCCGACGCCACCGGCATCGCGGGCCAGCCGGTGATCACCCTCGACGGCAAGGCGGTCAGCCGGGGCGACCAGATCGGCCGCGGCCTGCCCGCCGGCGCGCACACCATCGCGGTCACGGCGGCCGACAACCTCGGCAACGCCGCCACCCGCGAGATCCACTTCACCAGCGCCAACATCCCGGACGTGCCGGCCGAGCTGACCGCGAGCGTCACGGGGACCGACCATCCGAGCGCGAACCTCTCGGCCAAGGTGCCGGGCGCGGCCGGGGTACCGCTGACCGCCACCTTCACCAAGGCCGACATGGTGCTGCCGACCGGCGGCTACCAGGGCACCGCGGCCGCCGTGCCGACCGCCCTGGACGTCGCCCACGACACCACCGTGGACGTGCGCTCGCTGCGGCCGCTCGACGGGCGCTCGCTCGCCACGCCGTCCGCGCGCGACGTGGTCTTCCAGCGGTACGACCTCGCCCTCGGCAGTGCCGCGAACCCGACGCTGCGCTGGGAGGGCACCATCGACCCCGAGCGGGTCGTGGCCCTGCGCGTGTGGAACCCCGCGGCCGCGCAGTGGGTCGTGCTCACCAGCGCCCGCGGCCAGGCCGAGCGCGGCACGGTCCTCGCGGCCCAGCTCGGCGACGGCTACCGCGACGGCGGCACCGTGCACGTCCTCGTCACCGGCGAGGACCCGTTCGCCGACGACCTCTCGCCCCGCGACGCCACCGCGCAGCAGGACAAGGACCACTTCGAGGACCCCGGCACCTACGACTTCGCCCTCGCGCACTTCACCGACACCCAGTACCTCACCGAGGGCGCGGCCGGCGGCACGTACGACGACTGGGACGGCCGGAGCGAGGCGGCCGACGTCGAGACCGCCGAGGAGCAGGCGATCTGGGCCGCGGCCTACCGCGACACGACCCAGTGGATCGCCGACAACCAGGCCGGGCGGAAGATCGCCTACACCGCGCACACCGGCGACGTCATCGAGAACGACTACTACGACCCGCTGGCGAAGAACGCCGACGGCTCGCTGCAGCGGCCCGGCCTGAACGAGGAGGTCGACAAGGAGCTGGCGCTCGCCTCCGGGTACCAGAAGATCCTCGACGACCACGGCGTGGTCAACCAGGTCATCGCCGGCAACCACGACGACCAGCTCGGCGCCGAGACCGGCCCCGACTCCCGGTTCAGCCGGACGTTCAGCGCCGGGCGCTACTACGACGTGGCCAAGTCCTGGCCGGCCGGGACCGAGTACCACGCCTGGGACGAGCAGAACGGCGCTGCGGGCGGCTTTTCTCCCGGGCATGACAACCAGAACAACTACGTGCTGTTCTCGGCGGGCGGGCTCGACTTCGTCGCCGTCGGCCTCTCCTACGGGGTCACGCCGCAGGAGGCCAAGTGGGCCGACTCGATCTTCAAGCGGTACAAGGACCGCAACGGCATCCTGCTCTCGCACGACTACCTGAAGCCGTCGACGAACCCGGACGGGCGCGGCGCGGACTTCTCGGCGCCGGACGGCTCCCCGCTGTACAAGCAGGTCGTGGAGGCCAACCCGAACGTCTTCCTGGTCCTGGCCGGCCACGAGCACGGCGTCGGCACCAACCTCAAGACCGGCGTCGGCGTGACCGTCGCCCACGACGTCGTCGAGCTGCTCGCGGACTACCAGTTCTACACGGTCCCGGCCGGCGAGCTGTGGCCGTCGCTCGTCGACGCGTCCGGCAACATCGACGTCAACGGCGACGGCACCGCCGACCACAAGGCCACCGACCGGCTGCAGTTCGGCGCGAGCTTCCTGCGCCTGCTGCAGTTCGACGTCAAGCGGGCGGAGATGCACATCGACACGTACTCGCCGTTCCTGCACAACTACGGCGCGACCGAGTACGACATCCGCCAGGACGGCAGCCAGACCAAGCCCCGGTACAACGGCGCGGAGGACAACCTGACCCTGCCGGTCGACCTCACCAGCCGCAAGACGTCCTTCGCCACCGACTCGCTGGCCGCCTACGTGCCCGCGGGCACGATCGGCACCGACGAGGTGACGGCGGGCGGCACGGCCACCGTGAGCTGGACCGGGCTCGCCCCGGCGACGTCGTACGCCTGGCTGGTCTCCGCGAGCAGCGCCGACGGCGGCGTGGCCGCGGCCCAGCCGGCCGTGTTCCGCACCGCGCGCGGGACCGTGTCCCTGGCGGCGACCTCGGCCCCGGTCAGCTGGGGCACGGCCGCGACCGTCACGGTCCGGGCCGACGCCGAGGGCCTCGCCGTCACCGGAACCGTCGAGCTGCGCGAGGGTGACAAGGTCCGGGGCAGCGCCGCCCTGGAGGGCAACCAGGCGGTCTTCAAGCTGCCGGCGGGCCTCGCGCCCGGCACCCACACGCTCCTGGCGACCTTCGCGGCCACCGACACGTTCGAGGCCGCGCAGGCGACGGTCGCGGTGACGGTGAACGCCCCGGCGGCGTGGAGCGCGGCGAAGGTGTACCTGGGCAACGAGCGGGTGACCTACGACGGGCGTGTGTACCAGGCGTCCTGGTGGACCCAGAACCAGAAGCCCGGCGACCCGAACGGCCCCTGGCAGGAGATCGCCCTGGCCGAGGACGGCACCGCGCTCTGGACCGCGTCGCGGATCTTCAACTCGGGCGATGTGGTGCTGTACAAGGACAAGCGGTACCGCGCCGCCTGGTGGACCCGCAACCAGGCGCCCGGCGACCCCAACGGCCCGTGGAAGCCGATCGGCTGAGCAGCAGCCGGAACGACCCATCCCTGCGGCCATTTCCGGCTGCAGGGATGGGCGACCGGGGTGGTGGAACGGACGGCCAGAGCCGACCGTTCGCAGAACGCGCCGGAACACCCCCCGCCCGTACCATCGAGGCATTCCCATCGCCTCGTGAAATCGGTGTCCAGCTGTGGCCGACGATGCCGTTGCGCGCCCCCGTGGCCGATTCCTGCTGCGTGTCGCAAACGTGAATCCGGACAGTGTCCGGTCGCATTCCGACCGGGTCCTGTACTCCGCGATCGGCGTATTCATCCTGCTGTACTTCGCCTACGCCACGGTGGGCGGCGCGGTATTCATCGACACCAGCGCCAACTACACCCACCCGTGGTGGCGGTGGCTGGTCGGGCCGCTGATCGCGTTCGCGGTCATCGCCTACGACCGCGCGGTCGTGGGCCGGGTCGCCACGAACTTCGAGGACCTCGAGAACGAGGACCCGAAGAAGCTGGTCAGGGGGCGGACCATCGGGCTGTACCTGGGCCGGTTCGTGCTCGCACTGCTCGTCGCGGTCGTCATCACCGAGCCTCTCATGCTGGACCGGTACCGCGGCGAGATCGACAACTACCTCAACGACAAGCACAACGTCGCCGCGGAACAGTCGCGCTCGGCCGGCGCCATCAAGGGCTACGAGGACGAGAAGGTCCGCATCGACGCCCAGAACACCGCCGACGACGACGCCGTGGCCAAGCTGACGAAGTCCGCGGCGGACAAGCGCGCCGAGGCGGCCGACATCTACAAGCAGGCCCTCGCCGACTCCCAGGGCGACGGCGTCACCCACAAGGGCGGCTGCCCCGCGGGCGGCTACTGCGACTCGCTCGTGAAGCGCTCGAACCAGCTGCGCGACGAGGCCAGCCGCCTCGACGGCGAGGCCGCGACCCTGCGCCAGCAGCAGCAGCCGGCCCGCGACACCCGCGCGGCGCGCAAGCGGGAGCTGGACGGCCTGATCGCCAAGGCCCAGGACGACAACCTGCAGGTGATCAAGGCGAACTCCGGCTTCGGGGCGCGCACCGCCGCCATGTGGCACCTCATCGCCTCGGACTTCCTCGGCGTCGGCGTGTTCTACCTCGGCACGGCGCTGCTGCTCATCGCGCTGGACTGCGCGGCGATCGGGCTGAAGCTGGTCTCGCACGGCAACGCCTACGAGCGCGCCGAGGCGCGCCAGGCCCGCGAGCAGGAGCTGATGTCGCGGGTGCGGCACAAGCGCAAGGTCGAGACGGTGCAGAAGGCGGAGGACGAGTACGGCGCCGTCGCCTCGGAGATCGTCACCGAGAGCATCCGCGGCGCCGCCGACGAGCGAAGACTCCGGCGCGAGGCGGCCCGCGAGGCGCGGGAGCAGCTGCGCACGACGCTGCACGACACCATGCACGTCGGCGCCGACGGCAAGGCGGCCCGCAACGGCCGCGACCGCCGGCGCGCCGAGCCGGCGTCGGCCTCGCCCTGGCCGGCGCCCGAGCAAGGCTTCGCCGACCCGGACGGCGACGACGACCCGGACACGACCGGCGACGACGGCCCGACCCGGGGCTGGGCGTACCGCTGACCCGCACGCACGGACCGGCCCCCGTTCTGCGGACGGGGGCCGTTCGGTGTGCGGGTCACTGCTCTTCGCTGATGACCAGCAGCTCGACGTCGTTGCGGCTCTTCTGGTCGGTCGCGATGGGCTGCTCGCCGATGACGTACCGCGCCTCGCCGAGCTCCGGCGGGCGCCGCTGGGTCAGCAGCTCCGCCAGCGCCGCCGCGTTCGCCTTGGCGGCCGCCGGGTCGGGCCCGGCCCCGGAGAGCACCACGTACACGACCCGCCGTCCGGGCGTCTTGGCCTGGAGCTGGCCCTGGATCTCGGCGACGGTCTCGTCCGGCTTGGTGCGGTCGAAGGTCACCCGGAACGGGGTCGCGGTCGCGGGGGAGGTGAGCCGCGGCTTGGACGGCGTGGTCGCCGTGACGGGAGCGGGCGTCGCCGACGGCCCGCCCGGTTGGCCGCCGTCCTCCTGACCGACCCAGATCGCGAGGCTGACCAGCGTGGCCGCCGCGCCGGCGAGGGCGACGCCCCACACCACCCGGCCGCGCCGGTCCACGTCCGCGCCGCCGGCCGGCCAGGACCACCGCCGCGGCCGGTCGTGCCCGGGCTCGCCGGTGGCCGGGGTGCCCGCCGACGCGTACACGGTGGACTTCGGCGCCTCGCCCGCCCGCTGCAACGACGAGGGCACCGGCTCCCGGTTGTTGGTGGCGCTGGCGACCGCCCGCTGGATCAGTTCCACGAGACGGGGGTCGCGCAGGCGGCCGCGCGACAGCAGATCGCTGACGGCCCCGAAGAGGACCTGCCGTACCGCCCGCCGCGGGGTCTGGTTCGCGCGCGCGGCGTTGTCGAACTCCAGCAGCCACTGCTCGGTCTGGCGGGTGTCGGCGCGCGCGACGAGGATCGGCCCGAGGCGGAGCAGGTCGCCGTCGTCGAGCGCGCTGCCGTCGGCGGAGCGCTGGGCGGCGGCGGCGACCAGGCCGGCCGCGGTGGCGGGCCCGAACCGCGTCATCTGCTCGAGCACGCGCCGGGCGAACCGCGGGCCCCGGGCGCGCAGCAGGTCCCGGGCGCGGATGGTGAAGCCCGGACCGTTGAGCTCGGCCACCACCAGGGGGGTCGGGTCCGTGTACAGGTCCTGGTGGTCCCACGGCGAGATGTCCAGCAGCCGCAGCCACGCATCCGGCGCGGTCAGGGTGCCGTCGACCCGGTGGCCGCGGATCAGGTCGGCCAGCGGGCCGGGCTCCGGCGTCGCCTCGCGCACGAGCGCGGCGGCGGCCTTGGTGTGCCCCGCCAGGGACCCGTCCAGGAGGTGGTCGAAGAGCGGGTTCAAGATCGCCTCGCGCAGGACCGGCTCCCGCAGGCCCCCGAGCGCGGTCAGGGCGGCCTGCTCGTGCCGGGCCGCCCACTGGGTGACCACGGCGGGGAACCGGGCGAGCTGGGTGCGCCCGTCGCGGTCGCGCAGCAGCGTGGGCACGTTCTCGGGGGTGGGCAGGACCCTCGTGGCGGCGGTGTGTTCGACCAGCGCGGCCAGCGACTCGACCGGCACGGCGAGCAGCTCGTGGTCGACCTCCAGCCGCACCGCCAGGCCCACGAGCAGCTCGAAGGCCGAGTGGTGGGTCGCCCCGGCCAGGCGCCGCTGCACCGCCTCCGCGCCTGGCGCCGCGGACCAGCGCACCCGGTCGATGACCCGTTCCAGCGGCGAGCCGGTCCGGAAGTCGGCCGGCAGGTCGGCGGTGACGAGGTTGGGGCGCGGCTCCTGCAGCGGGCACGTCGACCACGCGTAGGTGCTCGCGACCGCCCGGGGCAGCACGCTGAGCACGGCGAAGATGGTGACGGCGGCCTCGGCGGGGGACCCGGGCAGGCGCACGAGGGGCTGGCCGAGCAGCAGGCCGGTCAGCGCGCGGCGGACGGCGGCCTCGTCGGCGTGCCCGGCGGCCAGGGGCTCCTTGCCGCCGACCGCGGCGATGCCGTCGGTCCAGGCCTGGCCGGCCTCGAGGTCGAAGGGCAGGAACTGGAAGCGGCAGGTGCCGGCGACCCCGAACGGGCCGCCGCGGCCCTGCTCGGCGAAGCACCAGTACGGCCGCCGCCCGACGTGGACCGCCCGCAGGCTGTACACGGGGTGCTCCATCGTGGAGCGGACCGACGGCTGGGCGACCACGTCGTCGTCGATGAGCTGCGTCGCGGCGGCCCAGAACTCCGGCGCGGCGGAGGAGGCGGTGTCCGAGGTCCGCAGCGGGGCGAAGCCGCGGCCCTCGGCGTCGGCCCACGCGATGAGGGGCGGGTTCATGCCTGTGCCTTTCCGAGGGTGGCCAGCAGCAGCTGGCTCAGCGCCGCCGAGCGGTCCTGCAGCCGGGGGAAGGTGGCGTTGGACTCCAGGGGGCGCAGGCGGGGGTTGCCGGCGTCGTCGAAGGCGCGGGGGACGGTGCCGAGGGGTGAGGCGAGGAAGAACCGCAGGCGCAGCCACGGTTCACGCAGCAGCTTGTAGAACGTCCACTCGTGGCCGAGGCCGTAGGTGATGCCGCAGCCGAGGGCCGACATGACGACGTCGCGCAGCTGGGTGTGGCCGATGGCGTCGCGGCGCTGGGCGCGGTCGAGGTGGGCGCCGATGGAGGGGACCAGGATGGTGTACGGGTTGCAGGCCGGGTCGTCGCCGTCGGGGATGTCGATGTGGTCCTCGCGGCCCTCGTGCGCGAGGTTCCAGAAGTTCAGGGGCTCGGAGTAGTAGCGGATCAGCCCCTCGGCGACCTGCCGGCAGCGGGCCTCGCGGACCCGCTCGTCGACGGCCACGCCGGCCTGCAGGTACTGCAGCAGCGACGCCGCCGCGTGGTCGACGTGCACGGCGCCGTCGAGGTGGGCCCGGGTGAGCACGGCCAGGTAGCCGGCGACGCCGCGCAGCACCTCGCCGGGCTGGCCGAGGTGGTCGAGGTCCTTCTTGCGCAGCACGGCGTGCAGCAGGTCGCTCTTGGTGATCGCGACGAGCAGCTGGACGCCGGCGCCGGGGTCGGCCGCGACCTCGCCGTCGAGCAGGGTGAGCCGGCGGCCGATCTCGGTCTGGACGTGGTCGCGGCGGCTGCGGACCACGGCCTGGCCGGCGGCGTGCGTGGTACCGGGCCGGAGGCTGCCGTCCAGGACGTCGGTGTACGCGCTCTCCTCGGCCAGGCTGTCCTCGGTGAAGCGGTCCATCGAGGCCGATACCAGCGGGTCGATGACCCAGATCAGCGCGTCGTAGTCGCGCAGCTTCACCCGCTCGCGCGGCGAGCCGTCGTCGGGGTCGAACATCTCGCCGGGCAGGTCGGCCAGGCCGGTCCAGGTGCGCCGGGCGCGGCACTGGGTGCGCATCACCAGCGGCTGGCGGAAGCCCTTGCCCCACTCGGCGGCCCGGCGCTGCCCGTCGACCACGGTGCGGCGGATGACGTCCTGGATCGCGTCGAGCACCTCGGGCAGCTGCTCCTTGAGGATGCCCTCGGGCCGGCCCCAGCGGTCCATCATGGTCGGCTCGATCGCGTCGCCGACCGCGAGCGTCTGGGCGTACATCGTCGAGCGGCTGCGCATCGGGATCTGCTCCAGCGGGCTGAGCTGGTACTCGCGGATGCGCCCGTCGTCCTGGGCGGGCAGGAAGTTGTGCGGGTTGTCGAGGTTCTGGTGCATCGTGCGCAGCAGCAGGTACGTCTTGCCGCTGGCCGGCGCCCCGATCGCGGCGATCATGTTGTACTCGTCCACGTGGTGCTCCGCCCCGCTCACGCCGGGCCGGTCGAGCACGGGCGCGGAGTCGGGGAAGATGTGCCCGCCGCCGCACAGCAGGTAGACGTAGTCGATGTCCAGCTCGTTGAAGCGGGGGTCGGTGGAGCGCGGCATCGGGAAGTCGTGGCCGACGACCGAGAGCCGCCATGGGTACCGCCGCGACTGGGTCGCCATCGGCCCGACCTCGAGCCGGAAGCAGGGCGGGAAGGCGAACCGGCCGTTGTCGCTCATCACCGGGGCCGCGCCGAGGGCGGCGCCGCACGCCGGGCACGAGCGGCCGAAGCGGCGCAGCAGCTGGTGGTCGCCGCTCCTGCCTTTCTTCTCGCCGCCCTCGGGGGGCGCGGGGCGGCGCGGCCGGGGCGGCCACATCCGGGCGTACAGGTCCTGCAGGCGCGGCATCATCCGAACACCGCCCAGGCCAGCAGCAGCACCACGAACAGCGCGCCGAGCACCGCCAGCCCGGCCAGCAGCCCGGCCCGCACGCCCCACTCCCGGCCCGCCGCCCTGGCCGCCTCCAGGTAGTCGGTGAGGCGGCCCTCGACCGCCTCGACGGTCGCGGGCGGCGCGGCGGCGCCGGCGTTGAGCCAGTCGCCGAACCGGTGCCCGAGGCCCGTCAGCTCCGAGTCCGGGCCGCACGCCCGGCTGACCCGGCGGCGCAGGTGCTCCCGGCCGGGGAAGGGAAGATTTGCGAGCTCCATCAGCCGCCCATTCCGAATACGATCACGGCCAGCACGAGGACGGCGACGACGACTACGGCGCCGGCCGCCGCGCCGGACATCAAGGCGTTGCGCACCGCAAGCTCCCAGGCCCGCTCCTGGACGGCCTCGTAGCCGTGCCGGACCCGGGCCGGCAGCGGGCCGGGCAGGGCGAGCGCGGTGCGGCGGATGCCGTCCAGCTCGCGGCGCATCGACTCCGAGCGCGGCGCCTCCGGCCGGTCGCCGGGGCCGGGGCCCGGCGCGGGCCGGCGCACCACGCAGGCGCGCTCGGCGTTGATGAGGCTGTCCACCCACAGCAGCGCCGACCAGTCCGGGTGCTCGATCTCGCGGCCGAAGGGCTCCACCGCGGCCTCGATGAGCGGCTCCCAGCGCAGCTCGGCGGTGTTCTGCCAGCGCCGGCGCAGCGCCGCGCGGACCGCGTCGCGGTCGTCGGCGACCCGCCCGCCGTGCCCGGAGAGCAGCGTCTGCTCGACCCACTCGCGGCCGGCGAGGGTGCACAGCACGACCAGGGCGAAGCCGAACCGGTCGTGGGCCCGCAGCACCTGGTCGCTGCGCTTGCCCTGCGCCAGCCGGCCGTAGGCCCAGCGGCGGGTGTAGCGCAGCGACTCCGGCAGCGGGTACAGGCGCGTGGCGGCGTCGATGTCGATGAGCACGAAGCCGGCGGCGTTGGCGGTGTGGTACCGGCAGACGTTGTCCGGCTTGATGTCGCAGTGCACCATGCCGCGCCGGTGCAGCGCGTCCAGCCCGGCGCCCATGCCGAGGAAGTCCGGCAGCTGCTCGACGGCCGGCCGGGCCAGGAACGGCGCCCAGCTCAGCTGCTTCATCCAGGGGGAGACGGCGAGCAGGTACAGGTCGGGGCTCGGCACGCCGCCGTCGAACAGCCAGGTCGGGTACACCCCGCGCAACTGGCGCATGAGGTCCTCGGGGGCCAGCTCCAGCTCGGTCTGCACCGTGCCGTCGAGGATCTCCGTGCTGCCGTCGGTGTTGACGATGTGCACGGGCACTACCGCCCACGGCGGCTCGATCGGCGTGCGGTCCTCCTGGCCCGGCAGGTCGGCGTTGGCGCCCTGCACGTCCGAGGCCTGCTGGCGCAGGTAGGAGCGCAGCGCCTCGGTGTCGGTCCGGTTCGCGCAGCGGTAGATCTTGACGTGCCAGCGCTGCCAGTGCGAGGCCTGGCGGCTGTGCGCCTCGGTGTAGCGCACGCCGGTGCTGATCAGGCGCAGGCCGCCGGGGCTGCCGAGGGCGGGCACGTTGAAGTGCACCTCGCGCGGCTCGGCGGCGACCGGCGCGGCCACCACCAGCTCGGCATGCCAGCCGGAGCCCTTGAGCCTGACCACCAGTTCCGGCTCCTGCGGCGTCATCGAACCTCCGTGGTGATCAGCTTGTAGGTGACCTCGCCGGACCCGGCCCCGCCCCGGGCGGCCGACAGGCCGTAGGTGATCCGGCCGGCGGCGGCGAACGGCAGGGAGTGCCCGGGCGGCAGTGCCCGGCCGTCGACGCGCACCAGGTAGTCGCGGCGCTCGTTGCAGCGGTGCAGGCGGGTGGTGCCCGCGTGGTGGCGGATCAGCAGCAGCCGCCCGCGCGGTACCACGGCCGCGAAGTCGGGGATGCGGACCGTCGTGCCGATGGCCGGGCCCAGGCCGCGGCCGAAGGGGAGCCACTGGTCGGCGTCGGGCAGCAGGTACCGCCAGCGCCAGTCGCCGAACGCGAGGGTGAGCGCGACGGCCCGGGCGGCGAGCGGCGCCGACCCCGGTTCGTGGCCGCCCGGCATGCTCTTCAACCCCGGCGTTGTGCCCTTCAACCCCGGCATCGTGCCGGCGGCGACCGTGCCCGGCGTCGTCTCCACGCCGATCGTGTCCGGGCCGGGTGGGTTGAACATGGTGTCCGGGCCCGGCGCGCCCGGCATCGGGTGCGGTGGTCCGCCCGGCATCGTCTCCGTGTCGGGCGGGCCGGTGCCGGGGTCGGGCGGCGGCGGGTGGAGCACGATCCGGTAGCCGGGCGCGGCGATGCCGTCCTGGCGGTCGAACAGCACCCGGACCCGGGCGCCGGGCAGCCGTTCGCGCACGATCCGCGCGGCGAGCGTCCGGTAGAGGCCCGGCTCGACCGGCGGCGTGGCGGTGACGACCACCGCCCGGATCTGCGGCGGGCCGGCCCCGGAATCGGCCCGGACCGCGGCACAATAGGCGCCGAGCGACCGCTCGAGGGCCAGCAGCACGATCGAATCGAGCACGGCCCCGGAATTGTTCCGGTCGAATTCGGTCCCGCCCACGTTGGCCTCCGGCGACGGTGCGGCAACCGCGACGACGATGGTGCCCGGCGACGCATTCGCGCGCACCGGGCTCGAATTCACCGTAGGACAGAGCGCGGGTGGCCCGCATTCGCCGTTCAGGCGAGCCCCGAACCGGATCGGCGGGCGAATCCGGAAAACGGCCGGTGCCATTCCGAATGAAGGATTTCGCTGTATCGATATGCGCCGCTTGACAGCACCCACCCCGGTGACTTCGATGGGCGGACAGGCTCGGCGAGGGGGACGCGGTGGAGCTCGGGGTTGATCTGGGAACGTCGAGCACGGTCGCGTTCCTGCGGCGCGACGACGGCGCGACGGAGCCGGTGCTCTTCGACGGCGCCCCGCTGCTGCCCTCGGCCGTCTTCGCCGACGAGTCCGGTCAGCTGCTCGTCGGCCGCGACGCGGTCCACTCCGCCCGCGCGCGGCCCGAGCGGTTCGAGGGCAGCCCGAAGAGCCGCATCGACGAGGGCACGGTCTTCCTCGGCACCGAGGTGCGGGTCGAGGCCCTGCTCGGGGCGCTGCTGCACCGGGCCGCGGCCGAGGCCCGCCGGATCGGCGGGGCACCGGTCGCCGGCGTGACCATCTGCCACCCCGCGTCCTGGGGCCCGAACCGCCGTTCGGTGCTGCAGCGCGCCGCGGCCGCGACCGGCCTCGACCGGGTGCGCCTGGTGCCCGAGCCGGTCGCCGCGGCCGCGTTCCACCTGCGCCGTCACGCCACCGGCCCGGCCGACCTGCTCGTCTACGACCTCGGCGCGGGCACGTTCGACGTGGCCGTGGTGCGGCACACGCCGGGCGCCGCCCTGGAGGTACTCAGCAGCGGCGGCCTCGACGACACCGGCGGCCAGGACGTCGACGCGGCGATCGTCGGGCTGCTGCGCGAGCGGTGCGGCCCGCCCGAGCTGTGGGCCCGCCTGGACAATCCGGCCACGGTCGCCGACCGGGCCGCGCGCCGGCAGCTCTGGGACGACGTACGCAGCGCGAAGGAGATGCTCTCCCGGGTCGCGACGACGACGCTGTTCCTGCCGCTGCTGGAGACCGACCAGGTGGTGACCCGAGCCGAGGTCGAGCGGCTGGCCGCCCCGCTGATCCAGCGCACCCTCGACGCCGTGGCCGTGACCCTCGCGAACAGCCCGGTCCCCCTGCGCCCCCTGGGCGGCGTCGTCCTGGTCGGCGGCGCGAGCCGGATGCCGCTGGTGGCGACGATGCTGCACCGGGCACTGAACATCCCGCCGACGACCATCGACCAGCCGGAGCTCGTGGTGGCGGCCGGGAGCATCGACCCCCTGCTGATCGGCGGCCCGGCACTGGCGGTGCCCCAGCCCTTCGCCCAGCCGGTCGCCCAGCCGCAGCCCCAGGTGTTCGCCCAGCCGCAGCCCGTGTCACCGCAGCCCGTGCCGCCGCCGCAGCCGCCCGTACAGCCGCAGCCTTTCGCTCACCCGCAGGCCACCCCCGCCTGGCAACCGGCCGCACCGCCCCACCAGGCCTGGCAACCGCCCGTGCCGGCCGGACCACCCGCCGTGATCACCATCGTCGAGCTCATCAGCGTCAGCACGCCCACCTACACCGGCGTCACCCTGCGCGGCCAGCTCCACGCCGGCTTCGGCGTGATGGAGCACATCTTCCCGGCCACCGCCGACGGCGGCCTGCTGCTGTTCTCCGACGCCAACGCCCTGGCCCGGCACGCCGTCGCCCACGCCGCCGAGGACTCCCTGCTGGCCACCCCGGCCTGGCGCGTGCGCAACGACGGCGCCGACGAGCTGCGCTTCGACCTCGACCTGCTGCCCGAGCACATCGCCGCCCCGCCGGAGACGTGGCTGCCCGGCTTCGTGTGCCGGTGCCGCGACCTCGCCGCCCAGCTGGCGATCTTCCTCGACCTGCCGGACGCCGACGACCTCGTGGGCGAGCACTCCGTCATCGACCGGGCCGACGACATCCTGCGCCGGGTGCGCAACGACCCGTCGGCCCGCGCGGTACGCCGCAAGCTGGCCCGCCTCGACCACGCCCAGCTGCTCGAGGACTGGGCCGAGCTCATCGCCCGCATCGACCGGTCGATCGTGCAGCCGGGCTGATCCCGGCGGCGGCCTCAGCGCTCGACGGCCAGCTCGCCCAGCTCCGACCACCCGTCCTGGTCCACCGTGGTGCTCACGATGCGGGGGGTCTCCAGGAGGTACTGCGGGAGCGTCCGCTGGGCCTCCTTGAAGTGCGCGGAGCTCACGTGGGCGCCCCCGGCCTCGCCGTCGCGGAACGCCTCGACCAGCACGTACTCGTTCGGATCGTCCAGGCTGCGGGACCAGTCGAACCATAGGCAGCCCGGCTCGGCCCGGGTCGCGGCCGTGAACGCCCCGGCGATGTCGGGCCAGCGCTCGGCGTGCTCGGGCCGGATACGGAACTTGGCGGTGATGAAGATCATCGGTACTCCCTTCCAGACCTGGATTCTGCCGCGTCCCGGGGGCTGACGGGCGGGGAAGCATGCCAGAATGGGCGCATTGCCGGTGTGGGAGGACGATCGATGGACGAGGCGCTCGCCCGCAGCGGGATCATGCAGGGCATCGACGCGGACGCGGCGGAAGAGCTCGCGCGCGGCCTCGACTACGTCGACGTGCGCCGCGGCGACGTGCTGTTCAACGAGGGTGAGCCGGGCGACAGCCTGTACATCGTGCTGACCGGCAAGATCAAGCTGGGCCGCCGCGCACACGACGGCCGGCAGAACCTGCTCGCCATCATGGGCCCCGGCGACATGGTCGGCGAGCTGGCACTGTTCGACCCGGGCCCGCGCACGGCGACCGCGACGGCCGTGGTCGACTCGCGGGCCGCGCGGCTGACGAAGGCCTCGCTGCGCTCCTGGCTGGTGCGCCGCCCGGAGATCGCCGAGCAGCTGCTGCGGGTGCTGGCCCGCCGGCTGCGGCGCACCAACGACGCGCTCGCCGACCTTATCTTCACCGACGTACCCGGCCGGGTCGCCAAGAAGCTGCTCCAGCTCGCGGGCCCGTTCGGCATCCGCGACGGCGGGGTACTGCGGGTGACGCACGACCTCACCCAGGAGGAGCTCGCCCAGCTCGTCGGCGCCTCCCGCGAGACGGTCAACAAGGCCCTGGCCGACTTCAGCTCCCGGGGCTGGATCCGCCTCGAAGGCAAGAGCGTGGTGATCGCCGACCCGGAGCGCCTGGCCCGCCGCGCCCGGGTCTGAAGCGCCCCGGCCGGGCATCGGCCGTCCCGCGCCGCGCTGGCGTAGATCTTGAGGGGGCGTGGGTGGAGCGGAGCTGCCCCACCGCGGGCGTGGCGAGCTGGAAATACAGCTAGCGGCGGCGCTTGTGCTGGGCGCGCAGGGCCAGGGGAGCGTCGTCCAGGATGACGATGCACTTGTTCTCCAGGCGCACCCAGCCGCGCGAGGCGTACTGCGCCAGCACCTTGTTCACCGACTCCCGCGACGCCCCCACGAACTGGGCCAGCTCCGTCTGGGTGAGATCGTGCACGACCCGCGTCGCGCCGTCCTCGGCCACGCCGAACTGGTGGGCGAGCTGGATCAGCTGACCGGCGACCCGGCCCGGCACGTCGCTGAAGAGGCGGTCGTGCACGGTGGCCCGGTTGCCGCGGATGCGCCGGGCGACCGCGCGCAGCAGCTGCTCGGCGACCTCGGGGTGCCGGGCCATCCAGCGGTACAGCGCCGTCTTCGACAACCGCGCCAGCCGGGCGTCGGCCACCGCCGTCGCCGTCGCGGTGCGCGGGCCGCCGTCGAGCAGCTCGACCTCGCCGAACGGCTCGCCCGGGCCGATCAGGGCGAGGAGCCCCTCGCGGCCGTCGGAGGAGCGGCGGGACAGCTTCACCTTGCCCGACAGCAGCACGTACAGGCTGTCGCCGGCCTCGCCCTCGCGGAACAGCACGGTGCGCCGGCCCGCCGTGACGGTCTCGAACTCGGCGGCCAGCTCGTCGGCGGCCATCGGGTCGAGGGACTCGAAGAGGGCAGTGACCAGCGGACGGGGCTCGTGCAAGGTCAGGCTCATGATGTCCTCCCCGGGTGGCGGTACCGAGTACCGCTATGACGGTACGGCATGCCACCATGGCGGGGCAACAGCTGCTCAGGAGGTACGCGAGGATGGCACGGTGACCGGAACCCCCGTGAAGCAGCGGCTCGTGGACGCGGCGCTCGACCTGTACGACGAGCGCGGCTACGAACAGACCACCGCCGACGACATCGCCGACCGGGCCGGCGTCGGGCGCACCACGCTGTTCCGGCACTACCGGTCCAAGGAGGACGTGATCTTCCCGGACCACGACCGGCTCATCGCCGCGGTCCGGGAGCGGCTGGCCACGTCCAGCGCCGACACGGCGATCCTGGCGGTGACCGAGGCGGTGCGGCTGGTGCTGCTCAGCTACGTCGAGGAGGGCGACCGGGCCCGGCGCCGCTACGCGATCACCAGCCGCGTGGCCGCCCTGCGCGACCGGGAGATCGCGAGCGTGGCGCGGTACCAGCGGCTGTTCCGCGAGTTCATCGCCGGCTGGATGGGCCCGGCGCCGGCCGACGCGCTGCGCGCCGAGCTGATGGCCGCGGCCGTCGTCTCCGCCCACAACCACGTGCTGCGGCGGTGGCTGCGCCGGGAGGCGGCCGACCCGGCGGCCGAGCTCGACGCCGCCATGGCGCGCGTGGTTCAGCTGTTCGCGGGCGAGACCGGGGGCGGGTCGATGGTGCTCGTCCTGCGCGACACCAGGGACCCCGAGCAGGTCGCGACGGCCGTCCGCCAAGCCCTGAAACGATAAGAATATATATCTGCGAACACGCCGCGGAAACAGGCCGTTCCTAGCGTGGGTCCATGGCCGACACGCTGGAAACCCCTCAGCATCAGGATCTCGTCGAGGCCGCCGGCATGCCCGTCGGCAGCGGGGAGGTCAGGCCCGGGTACGACCCGCGGCTCACCAACGAGGACCTCGCACCCCTGCGCAAGCAGACGTGGGGCGCCTACAACATCTTCGCGTTCTGGATGTCCGATGTGCACAGCGTCGGCGGCTACGTCACCGCCGGCTCCCTCTTCGCCCTGGGCCTGTCCAGCTGGCAGGTGCTGGTGGCGCTCGTCGCCGGCATCGGCATCGTGTACTTCTTCTGCAACCTCGTCGCGAAGCCGAGCCAGGCCACCGGGGTGCCGTATCCGGTGATCAACCGCGTGGCGTTCGGCGTGCTGGGGGCCAACGTGCCGGCCATCATCCGCGGCTCGATCGCCGTGGCGTGGTACGGCATCCAGACCTATCTGGCCTCCGCCGCGCTCGACGTGGTGGTGCTCAAGCTGTGGCCGGGCCTGGCCTCGTACGCCGACGTCGGCAAGTGGGGCTTCCTGGGCCTGCCGCTGCTGGGCTGGTGCTCCTACGCGCTGCTGTGGGTGCTGCAGGCCGCGGTCTTCTGGACCGGCATGGAGACGATCCGCCGGTTCATCGACTTCTGCGGCCCGGCCGTGTACGTCGTGATGGCCGTGCTCGCCGGCTACCTCATCTACCAGGCCGGCTGGGGCGCCATCGACCTGAGCCTGGGCGAGGTGAAGTACCACGGCCTGGACGCCGTGCCCGTGATGCTCGGCGCGATCGCGCTCGTGGTGTCGTACTTCTCCGGCCCGATGCTGAACTTCGGCGACTTCTCGCGCTACGGCCGGTCGTTCGGGTCGGTCCGCACCGGCAACCTCCTCGGCCTGCCGGTGAACTTCCTCGCCTTCTCCATTCTCGTCGTGGTGACCTCGTCGCTGACGATCCCCATCTTCGGCGAGCTCATCACCGACCCGGTGCAGACCGTGGCGCGGATCGACTCGACGTTCGCGATCGTCCTCGGCGCCCTCACGTTCACGATTGCCACCATCGGCATCAACATCGTGGCGAACTTCATCTCGCCCGCGTTCGACTTCTCCAACGTCAGCCCGCAGCGCATCAGCTGGCGCGCCGGCGGCATGATCGCCGCGGTCGGCTCGGTGCTCATCACGCCGTGGAACCTGTACAACAACCCGGACGTCATCCACTACACGCTGGAGATCCTCGGCGCGGCGATCGGGCCGCTGTTCGGGGTCCTCATCGCCGACTACTACCTGGTGCGCAAGCAGAAGGTCGACGTCGACGCGATGTTCACCATGCGCGAGGACGGCAAGTACTGGTACCGCAAGGGCTACAACCCGCCAGCGCTCATCGCCACCGCGGTCGGTGCCGTGGTCGCGGTCGTGCCGGTGCTGTGGAGCGACGGCCCGGGGATGTCCACGACGGCGCAGTACAGCTGGTTCATCGGTATGGCGCTGGGCCTCCTCGGCTACCTGGGACTGTCCAAAAGGGCCGCCTGACATGCGCATCCGCGTCGTCAACCCGAACACCACCGCGGCGATGACCGCACTGATCGGGGCGAGCGCCCGGGCCGTGGCCGGCCCGGGCGTGCTCGTCGAGGCGGTCACCTCCCCGATGGGGCCGGTCTCCATCGAGAGCCACTACGACGAGGCGCTCAGCGTGCCGGGCCTGCTCGCCGCGATCGCCGACGGGGAGGCGTCCGATGTGGATGGGTACGTCGTCGCCTGCTTCGGCGACCCGGGCCTGGACGCCGCCCGCGAGCTGGCCCGCGGCCCCGTCGTCGGCATCGCCGAGGCCGCCATGCACGCCGCGGCCCTGCTCGGCCGCGGCTTCAGCATCGTCACCACACTGGATCGCACGCGGGGCCGGGCGTGGGAGCTCGCGCACCGGTACACCGCACCCGGTGTCTGCCGCGGCGTGCACGCGTGCGACATCCCGGTGCTCGAGCTCGAGGCCGACCCGCACCTGACCGACCGGGTCGCGGCCCTGGCCGGCCGGGCGCTGGAGGAGGACGGAGCCGACGTCATCGTGCTCGGCTGCGCCGGCCTGGCCGGCCTGTGCGAGGCGGTGTCGGCCCGCCTGGGGGTGCCGGTGGTCGACGGCGTGTCGGCGGCCACGGTGCTCGTCCAGTCGCTGGTCACCCTGGGCCTGCGCACGTCGGTGCGCGCCGAGTACGCCCCGCCGCGGCCGAAGCCGTACACCGGGGCGCTCGCCGGCTTCGGGATGACCATTCAGAGCGGGTCGGCGAACAGGCCGGTGTCGCGGGGCAGCAGCGCGATGTAGGACTGCAACCGCCCGTGGTGCACGGCGCAGGTGGCGATGAGCGCGTCGGCGTCGCGGGCGCTGAACGCGCCGAGCATCGCGGCGTGGTCGCGGTGCAGCAGCTCGCGGTCGGCCGGGCCGAGATGCGTCATGGGCTGCAGCGGCTCGGTCATGTTCCAGGCGGTGCCGAGCATGTGCAGCAGCCGGCGCATCCGGCACGGGCGGATCAGGGCCAGGTGGAAACGGCGGCTCTCGCGGTGGTACGCCCGCCCGTCCCCGGCCCGTACCGCCGCCTCGAGCGCGGCATGCGCCGCGGCCGCCCGCTCGTCGTCGTCGGCGCGCGCCTGCCCGACCGCCACGCGCAGCGCGGCCGTCTCGAGGGCCTCGCGCACGAGGTAGATCTCGACGAACTCCTCCGCGGTAAGTTTCGCGACGCGGTAGCCCAGATGCGGCCGGTGGTCGACCAGGCCCTCGCCGATGAGCGTCATGAGCGCCTCGCGCACCGGGATCCGTGACACCCCGAACGCGGCCGCCACCGCGTCGACCGGGATCGCGGAGCCCGGCGGCACCTCGCCGTCGAGGATGCAGGCGCGCAGGTCGTCGAGGATCGCGCCCTGGGAGCGGTCGGTGCGCCGCCCGGCGAGGAGTGCGACCAGCACCGACCGGCGGCGGGGTCCGGGCATGGCTCACCTCCCGCGGCGAGCGTAGACGCGCCCCGTTATCGGCATATTTCCGAGCCGTTCACGATCGTCCCTGGGAACGCTCCCATTGACGCCGGCGCATCCATCGACGAGGCTGCCCGCCATGACCACCGCGCTCCTCGTCGCCGTCGTGCTGCTCGCCGCGCTCACCGTGTTCAACCTCGTCCTCGTGCTCGGTGTGGTCCGCCGGCTGCGCACCTTCGAGCACCGCGCCGGTGGTCCGGGCGAGAGGCCGCCGGCCCTGACCGCGCCAGCCGGCGAGCGTGTCGGCGACTTCACCGCGTCCACAGTGGACGACCGCAGGCTGTCCCGCGCCGCGCTGGCGGGGACCACGCTCTTCGGGTTCTTCTCACCGAACTGCTCGGCCTGCCACGAGCGGCTGGGCGACTTCCGGACCGCGGCGGCGCGCCACTCCGGCGACGCGTACGCGGTCGTGGTCCGCGACGGCGGCGCGCTGGAGCCGGTGCTGGCCGGCCTCGCGGACACGCCGGTGGTCCTCGAGGAGCCGGACGGCCCGGTGGCGCGCGCCTTCGGCGTGAGCGGGTTCCCCGCCTTCGTGCTCGTGCGCGAGGGCGGCGTCATCGAGTCGACGGGCCTGCAGGTCCCCGTCCCGGCGTGAGACGCGGACCGGCCCGGCTCTCCAGGGAAGGTTGGAGGGCCGGGCCGGTCTTCTTCGGGGGTACGGGAGTTACGTCAGGAACGATCCGTAGGAACCGTTGAGGATGGAGGTCTTCTGGGCCTGGCTGAAGTGCGTGTTCGGGTAGTTGTAGAAGTCCGCCGACATCGGGGTGTCGTCGTCGCCGGAGGAGTCCGGCAGGCCGAAGGCGTGGCCCAGTTCGTGGACCATCCCGCCGTACCACCGGTTCATCGACTGCCCGCTGGTGCCCGCGGCACCGTCGGCGTCGTGGCCGGAGAGGATCACCCATCCGCCGCCACCGCCGCCGCCCGCGCCGTCGCCCTCCGCGCTGATCTCGCCGACGTTGAGCCAGCGGGAGTCGGGCGCGCGCAGGCCGAGCTTGCGTATCAGCTCCTGCTGCATGTTTGTCACGGCCCACCAGTACTTGTCCCCGCCGTTGGGCGTGTTCTCGTACCAGCTGCGGACGTGGTCGCCGGTGACGACCTCGACGACCGTGGGGTTGAGCGTGAACGTCCTGCCCAGCTCCTGCTTGTAGTACCGCTGGGCCTCCCGCATGACCGCGGCTATCCCGTCCGGGTAGCGCTGGTCGTACGGCACGTCCGACGGCCGCAGCCAGTAGACGCGGACGGTCTTCTGGGCCGGGGTCCCGGACGGCGTCACCGGCGGCGAGCTCGGTGTCGTCGTGCCGCCGGTGACCCGCCACGTGCGCGCGGAGCCGGCGTCACAGGGCAGCTGGACCAGGCCCGTGCCGCCCGCTGCGGACACGCACTTGCCGGAGTGCACCGCCTGCAGGCCCGACAGCCCGTTGGCCCCGGTGACGAGCCGGAACCGCTGGTTGTTCGCGCTCGAACAGCTCCACTGGATGACCGGCGCGTTGTCCGATGTGGACGCCCCGTTGACGTCGACGCACTTGCCCGCGGCCGAGGTGCCGATGGTGTACTGGTCCGGCGTGCCCGACACCGGGGTGAACGCGAAGCGCTGGTTGGCGCCCCCGTTGCAGGCGTACTGGATCAGCTGCACCCCGTTCGCGGTCGAGGAGTTCGGCACGTCGAGGCAGTTGCCGTTGCCGTTCACCGCGGTGCTGGTGAACGCCGTCGCGGCCTCCGCGGTACCGAAGAAGAAGACCGCGACCGGGGTCAGGACGGCGAGGGCGGCCACCAGCGCGAGGCGGCCACGTCTCACGACGGCTCCCCGGACGGCACGGCCAGCGGCGTGCTGAGCGCGGCCGGGACGCCGAAGTTGGGCGTGCCGTCGGCGTTCCAGGTGATCTTCTGGGCCCGCGTGCTGCGGTTCATGTCGCAGCCGCCGGCCGAGCTGGTCACGGCGTGGTACACGATCCAGTCCTCGGTGCCGTCGGGCGACTTGAAGAACCCGTTGTGCCCGGGCCCGTAGACGCCGTTGGCGTTGGAGCGCTGGAACACCGGCGTCGAGGTCTTCACCCACGACGAGGAGCTGAGCGGGTCACCGCCGTTCCAGGTGAGCAGGCCCAGCTTGTAGTCGGGGGTGGAGCAGTGGCTGGCGGAGAAGGCGATGAACGTCTTGCCGCCGTGCTGGATGACCTCCGGCGCCTCGTTGACCGCGCCGCCGACCGTCTCCCAGCTGTACGTCGGCGTGGCCAGCAGCCGCCGGGTGCCGCTGGCGGTCCAGGGGTTCGACAGCGGGCGGATGAACATGGGCTGCGAGCCGGTGTAGTACGTGCCCAGCAGGTACAGCTGCCCGTTGAGCTGGAGGATCGTCGGGTCCAGCTCCCAGGTGTTGTCCTGGGTCGGGTCGAGCATGTCGGCCTTGAACGTGTACGGGCCCATCGGGTCCAGCCCGGCGCTCTCCAGCACGTGGATGCGCTGCGTGCCCAGGTTGTACGGCTCGACGCCGGCCACGTAGTACAGGTACCACCGCTGCCCGTTCGGGCCGTTGAGCAGATGGAACTCGGGGGCCCACATGGTGCCGGCGCCGTTGGAGCGCGTCAGGTTGAAGATGACGGTCTCCGGCGCGGTGGCCAGGCCACCCAGTGTCGCCGACTTGCGCATGGTGATGGTGCGGTTCCAGGTCGTCGCCGCGAGGTAGTAGTAGCCGTTGTAGTACTGCAGCCACGGGTCCGGGCCCTGCGGGTCGAGCGGGTTCATGAAGGTGTTGCCGCCGCCACCGGTGCCCGGGTTGTACCCGGCCAGCCGCCACACCCGCGTCGTGGCGGTCGTGCACGGCAGCTGCACCAGCTTCGCGTTCGCCGCGGTGCTGTCGGCGGACGGGGCGACGCACTTGCCGGACTGGACGCCGACGAGGTTGAACGTGTTGGTGACGCCCGGGACGGTGACCGCCTGGAGCCGGAAGCGCTGGTTGTTCTGGCCGTTGCAGGGGTACTGGATCACGGCCGCGTTGTCGGCGGTGGACTGCCCGGTGATGTCGACGCACGAGCCGGACGTCAGGGTCCCGACGGTGTACGTGTTCGCGACGCCGGACACGGGGGTGAACGTGTAGTTCTGGCGCGTCGAGCCGTTGCAGGCGGCGTCCTGCAGCTGCAGGGCGGCGGTCGTCGCGCCGCCGGGCACCTCGGCACAGTTGCCGCCGGCCTGTAGGGCGATGGTGCTGGAGAACGTCACCGGGGCGGCGGACGCCGGTGAACTTTCGAGGGCCACGAGCGGCAGCAGTACAGCCGCAAGGAGCGCGGCGGCGGCCCGTGGCGGACGGGCAAATCTGGTCATCTCTCACGTCCTCGGATGGTAACCGAAAACCCTTTCGGAGATGGTCGCCCGCCAAACTCGCGCAGGTCAATGTTGTGACAAATTGTTAAGGGGCCGAAAAGTTTTCGGCCCCCGATGTGCTTACGTCAGCTGGCGGTGCAGGTGAGCGCCGGCACCGAGTTGGTGCCGTTGTACGAGCCGAGGAAGCCGAACGAGGTGTTCTGGCCGGCCCCGACGGTGCCGTTGTAGCCCACGTTCGTCGCGGTCACGTTCGCGCCGCTGCTGGTGATGTTGGCGCTCCAGAAGGAGGTGACGGCCTGGCCGTTGGCGTAGGTCCACTTCACGGTCCAGCCCGAGATGGCCTGGCCGCCGGCGGTGACCGTCACCTGGCCCTGGAAGCCGCCCGGCCACTGCCCGACGATGCTGTACACCGCGGTGCACGCCTTGGTCCCGCCCGGCGACGGGCTGGTGGAGACGCTGCGCGACGGGCTGGGCGAGGTGGAGCTGCGCGACGGCGACGGGCTGGCCGACGAGCGCGACGGCGACGGGCTGACCGACGTGCGCGACGGCGACGGGCTCGTCACCCCGCTGTAGATGCTCGCTTCCTTGGCGGTGGCCTTGATGCCGTGCGCGCCGTTGAAGATGCGCTGGCCCCACGTGGTGAGCTGGTTCGGGTTGAAGTTCGTCGCCATGTCGAGGATCGGGTCGGTGTTGCCGCTCCACGACCAGCCGATGTACCCCAGCCCGCGGGCGTCGGCCTGGGCCAGCAGCGTCTCGTGGTCGACCTCGCCGGACTGGAACTGCCAGCCGAACTCACCGATCACCAGCGGCCAGTTGTTGTTCTGGAACCGGTCGAGGTAGTCGATGATGGTCTGCGCGTTGGCGTACACGGCGTACATGTGGATCGAGAGCACGGTGTTCTTCTGCGTGTCCGCGTCGAGCACCGTCTGCGCGTTGTCGCGCATCACGTTCTGCCAGTCCTGGCCCCAGTTCGGCGCGTCGACCATCAGCAGGTGCTGGAAGCCGTTGCTGCGCATCTTCTGGATAGCGGCGACGGTGGCGGCCGTCCACTGCTGCGGGTTGTTGTTGCCGATCGGCTCGTTGCCGATGTTGATGGAGATGTAGCTCTCCTGGCCGACGAGCACGCTCTTCTGGCTGATCCAGTAGTTCACGGCCTCGTCGAGCGTGGCGGCGGCGCCGTCCTCGCCGTAGCCGGTGGTGTCGTGCACCTCCAGCACGCAGATGAGCTTGTTCGCCTTGCACAGTGAGATGACGTTCGCGACGTCGTTGGACGGCCCCCAGCGCTTGCCGGAGCCGAGCACCACCCGCACCGTGTTGGCCCCGAGCGCCTTGACGTCCGCGAACGCCTGCGTGTTGCCCGTGTACCACACGTGCGGATGGTTGACCCCGCGCATGATGAACTGCTGGCCGTTGGCCTCCACGATGTTGCGCCCGCTGACGTGGAGACCGACGGCGGCGGACGCCTCCTGGGCGTACACCACGAACGACGCGGCCACCACGGCCAGCGCGGCGCCGAAGATCGTGAGTCTTCTCTTCATGACGTACTTCAGTACGCGCCGCGTTTTCGAAACTCAATCGAAGCGCTTCGAGGTGTCGGCGGACCAGCGTCCGGCGGCCCGGCGGCGGTGAAAGATACAGGCGCTGGGTATGTGCACGTCATGGCCTCATACACGGTGAACCCGGCGGCGGTCGAGCGGGCCCGGGCGCTGATCGACGCGCGGCAGTACGTGCTGGACAGCGACTGGGGCGCGGTCGCGCCGCACGCCGACGCGGGCAACAAATACCTCGAGCGGCACTCCTGGGCCGAGTACGGCGCGTGGCACCTCGGCCTCACCGAGGGCCCCGGCGACGAGACGAAGGCGCGGTACGCGTTCGTCTACGGCGACTTCCGCCGCGTGCACCGCACCGGCCTCATCGCCTGCGTCTACCGGGCCGCGGAGTGGCGCCACAAGGACGTCGAGCTCGCGGCCCACGACCTGCTGCAGCGCCTCGACAAGCTCGCCTTGTAGGGGCTGCAGCGCAGTTACAGCGGAACTCCAGCGGTCCGCGTGAACGTGTTCGCGTTCACGGAAACGGACAGCCGGAAGGGGTTCCACCATGGGTACGAGCATCTTCGGCCGGGTCGGGCGGCCGGCCGCGGCGGCCGGCGTCGCGGGCGCCACGCTCCTCACGGCCCGGGCCACACCTCGACGGGCCAGCGGAACATCAAGAGCCGGCACCGCGGCATCCAGCTGTTCGCGTCGTACGAGTACGGCGGCGGCGACGACCTGCCCGCCACCACCGTCGTCACCGGCCAGAGCCCAGGTCCCGCTCGATCACCAGCCGCACCAGCCCGGGCATCCGGTACCCGAGCCCGTGGTGCTCGAGCAGGCGGGCATCGGCCAGCCGGTCGGCGACACGCTCGGCGTCGCCGACCGGCTGCCGCAGCAGCCCCGCGATCCGGTCCCGGGTCAGCTCGGCGAGCTGCCCGGCGCCGGCCCCGGCCAGCTGGGCCGAGACCGCCAGCTGGGCCAGCGTCGCCCGGTCGTCCGGGTCGAGGCGCACCAGGCTGCCCTCGATGCGCTCGCGCACGTCGAGGTCGCCGGCGGCCAGCTGCTCCAGGCGGTCGTCCGGGTCCGCCAGGCGCGCCGCGAACGCGGCCAGGTCCAGGCCCGGCCGGGCCACCAGGCGCGCCGCCGCGGCCCGCACCGCGAGGGGCAGCCCCTCGCAGGCCGCGGCGATGTCGTCCGCGGCGCCGGCCTCGGCCGCGACCCGCGCCGCGCCGACGGCGAGGGCCAGCAGCTCCACCGCCTGCGCCGGGGGCAGCGGCGCGAGCGACAGCCGTAGGTCGGCATCGAGGTCGGCGAGGGTCCGCCGGCAGGTCACGACGACGGCGCACCCCGGGTGCGCGGCGAGGAAGGGACGGACATGGGCGGCCAGCCACACATCGTCGAGCAGCAGCAGGATTCGGCGCTCGGTGAGGGTCGAGCGCAGCAGCGCGGCCCGCTCGTCCGTCGACGGCGGCAGGGCGGCGCCGGGGCCGCCGAGCGACCGCAGGAGCATCGCGAGCGCGCCGTCGACCGAGGTCGGCCGCGGCCGGGTCGCGTGGAAGGGCACGAACAGCTGGCCGTCGGGGAAGCGGTCGCGGACCCGGTGGGCGGCGGCCAGCACCAGCGCGGTCTTGCCGACCCCGGCCGGCCCGTCGACCGTCACCAGCGTCGGCCGGTGGCCCTCGGCCGCCGCGGCCAGGGCGTCGCCCAGCGCCCGCTCGGCGGCGTCGCGGCCGACGAGCCGAGCCGGCGGGGGCGGCAGCTGGTACGGCAGGCCGGGCGCCGGCTCCGCCCGCGGGGCCGGGTCGGGGCCGCGGGTCCGCGCGGCCACGACGTCGACCGGCGGGCCATCGGCGGCTGGGGCGCCGTCGCCGTCGAGGATCGCCTTGTGGGCCCGGCGCAGCCCGGCGCCGGGCTCCACGCCGAGCTCCTCGCGCAGCACCCCGTAGCCTTGCTGGTACACGCGCAGCGCGTCGGCCTGCCGGCCCAGCCGGTACAGCACCAGCATGAGCAGCGCCCGCATGTCCTCGCGCAGCGGGTGCTCGGCGACGAACGCGGTCAGCTCCGGCACCATCCAGGCCGGGTCGCCGAGGTGGCTCGCCGACTCGAAGCGCCGCTCGGTCGCCAGCAGCCGCAGCTCCTCCAGCCGGGCCGCGGCCGCGCGGAACAGCGGCGAGTCCAGCCCGGCCAGGGCCGGGCCGCGCCAGTGCGCCAGGGCGTCGCCCAGCAGCCGCGTCGCGCGCTCGTGGTCGCCGCCGGTCGCGGCCCGCTCCGCCTCCGCGGCCAGCCGCTCGAACCGGTGCAGGTCCAGCGCGCCGCGCTCGACCCGCATCAGGTACCCGGGCGGCCGGGTGACGATGCACGCGGCGGCCGGGCGCCCGATCGAGCGGCGCAGCGTCGACACGTAGGTCTGCACCAGGTCGGGGGCGGTGTTCGGCGGCTCGTCGCCCCAGATCGCGTCGACCAGCCGGGCCGTCGACACCACCGCGTTGGCCTGCAGTAACGTCGCGCCGAGGAGGGCCTGCTGCTTCGCCGAGTTGACCGCGACGCGCCGCTCGCCGGCCCGGACCTCGACCGGGCCGAGTATGCCGAAGGTGAGCAGCGGTGTACTCTTCTCGTTCACGCCGAACCCCCTGTTGAGGCCGCTCTCTGCGCAGGTCGCACGCGGAGCGTCGCGGAACCGGGTTGTAAATCCGTTAAAGCGCTGTTGCCGCCCCGGCCGCCGTCGATATCCACTTGTGCCGAACTCTCCCGCCGGGTCGTATGATCCGAGGCGGCCGACCCTTGCCGGCCGTGACCTATTGGGGGGCTACATGCGAAGGTTGCTGCTCGCATTAGTGGCGGCCGGGGCCGTCGTGCTCGGCGCGGCCACGACGGCGCACGCGATCGTGGTGCCGCCGAAGTGCTACACCAACGCCGGCGAGATCAGCTGTCTGACGCCGCCGACCCCGCCGACCCCGACCCCGACCCGGACGCCCTGACCGGTGCGCATCGGCCTGCTCGGGCCACTGGAGGTCATCGACGACGACGGCGCGCCGGTCGAGCTTCCCGGCGGTAAGCCGCGCACCCTGCTGGCGGTGCTCGCCTGCCACGCGGGGCGGCCGGTCTCGGCCGAGGTCCTCGTCGAGTCTCTCTGGGGGTCCGCCCCGCCCGCCCGGGCGGACGCCAACCTCCGGGTGTACGTCCACCACCTGCGCAAGGCCCTGGGCGGCGACCGCATCGGCCGCCGCCCGGAGGGCTACGTGCTGTGGCTGGAGCCGGGCGAGATCGACGCCGCCCGGTTCCGGTCGCTGCTCGCCACGGCCCGCGCCGCCGCCGAGCCCGACCGTGCCCTGGCGGCGCTCGAGGCCGCCCTGGCGCTGTGGCGCGGACCGGCCCTGACCGGCCTCGAGTCCGTCCCGGCCCTGGCCGCCGACGCGACCGGCCTGGAGGAGCTGCGGCTGCAGGCGCTCGAGCAGCGCTTCGAGATCGAGCTGGGCCGCGGCCACGGCGCCGGCATCATCGCCGAGCTGCGGGCGCTGACCGGGCAGTACCCGCTGCGCGAGACGTTCCGCGGCCAGCTCATGCGGGCCCTGCTCGGCGTGGGCCGCGGCGCCGAGGCCGCCGCCGTGTTCGAGTCCGCGCGCCAGGTGCTCGCCGACGAGCTGGGCCTCGACCCCGGCCCGCAGCTGCGCGACCTGCACCTCGCGGTGCTGCGCAACGACCCGCCGCCGGCCGCGCCGGCCACGGCCGCCCCGCGGATCGTCGCGCTCGTGCCCCGGCAGCTGCCCGCCCGCGTCGCCGGCTTCACCGGCCGCGGCGAGTGGCTGGCCCGCCTCGACGAGCTGCTGCCGACCGGCGACCCGGACCGCGACGTGCCCGTCGCCACCATCAGCGGACCGGGCGGCATCGGCAAGACCACGCTGGCCGTGCACTGGGCCCACTCGGTCGCCGAGCGGTTCCCCGACGGCCAGCTGTACGTCAACCTGCACGGCTTCGACCCGGTCCGCGCCCCGCTGGCGCCCGCCGCGGCGCTGAGCCTGCTGCTGACCGCGCTCGGCGTGCGGCCCCGCGACATCCCGTCCGACGCGGCCGAGCGGGAGAGCCTCTACCGCAGCGTCGTGGCGGCCCTGCGGGTGCTCGTGGTGCTGGACAACGCCTGCGACGCGGCCCAGGTGCGCCCCCTGCTGCCCGGCGGCGCGGGCTGCTTCGCCGTCGTCACCAGCCGCGACCCCCTCGCCGGCCTGGCCGCCGCGGGCGCCCGGCCGCTGATGCTCGGCCTGTTCGACACGATCGAGGCGGCCGACCTGCTGGAGCGCCGCCTCGGGCACTGGCGGGTGGCCGCCGACCCCGCGGCCGTCGCCGACGTCATCGCCCGCTGCGGCGGCCTGCCGCTCGCGCTGAGCGTCGTGGCCGCCCGCGCCGCGGTGACCTCGACGCCGTCGCTGGCCGCGGTGGCCGGCGAGCTCGGCCGGGCCCGCCGCACCCTCGACGGCTTCGCCGGCGTCGACGCCGCCACCGACCCGAGGACCGTGTTCTCCTGGTCGTACCGCGTGCTGGACGAGTTCACCGCGCGCCTGTTCCGCCTGCTGTCGGTCCACCCCGGCCCGGAGGTCACGGTCAACGCCGCGGCGAGCCTGGCCGGCGTCGCGCCCGACGACGCCGGCGCCGCCCTGCGCCGGCTGTGCGCCGCGAGCCTGCTCACCGAGGCCGGCCCGGGCCGCTACGGCGCGCACGACCTGATCCGCGCCTACGCCGTCGAGCTGGCCGAGGCGACCGACGACGCCGCCGAGCGCGACGCGGCGCTGGGCCGGCTGTTCGACCACCTCGTGCACACCGCGTACCCGGCCACCCTGCTGCTGGACGCGAACCAGACCCCGACCCCGATCGACCCGCCCGCCGGCGCGGTCACCCCGGACCCGGTCGAGGACCGCGCACAGGCCCTCGCCTGGTTCGACGCCGAGCGTGCGGTGCTGCTGGCGGCGGTCGAGCGGGCCGGGGCCGGCCACCCGTCGCACGCCTGGCAGCTCGCGTGCAGCTGCGTGGTGTACCTCGAACGCACCGGCCGCTGGCAGGAGAAGCTGGCCGTGCTCGCGACCGCCCTCGACGCCGTGCGGCGCACCGGCGACCGCGCGGTCGAGGCCCGCATCCTGCGCAGCCAGGGCCGCACGCTGGGCCGCCTGCACCGCCACGACGAGGCGACGGCCCACCTGCGCGAGGCCGTGCTGCTCTACCGCGACCTCGGCGACGCCAACGGCCTGGCCCACGCCACCGGCACGCTGGGCGAGCTGCTGGAGGGCGCGGGCCGCTACGAGGAGGCGATGACCCACACGTCCCGGGCCTGCGAGCTGTACCGCAGCGCGGGCAACGTCATCGGCGAGGCGCGCTCGCTCGGCGGGGTCGCGTCGCTGCAGACGATGACGGGCCGCTACGCGGAGGCGATCGTCACCTGCCGGCGGGCCCTGGAGCTGTTCACTGCGGCCGGGGAGCCGGGCGAGCTGGCCGGCGTCTACGACACCCTGGGCGTGGCCCACCACCATCTCGGCGCGCCGGCCCGGGCGATCGAGTGCTTCGGCCGCGCCCTGGACCGCCTGGCCGACACGGGGGAGCGCTTCTACCTGGCCCTGGTCCTGACCCACCGCGCCGACACGCACCGCGCGGCGGGCGAGCGGGAGCGGGCCCGGCAGGACTACCGCGAGGCGCTGACCATCTTCACCGGACTGGGCGCGCGGGAGGCCGAGACCGTGCGCAACCAGCTGGCGACCCTCTCGGCCGAAGCCGCCGCCGGCCGACCTCGTCTCGACTGACGGGGCCGGTGACGCTCGAGAGCCGCCGCCGGCCGGCCTCGTCTCGACTGACGGGGCCGGTGACGCTCGAGAGCCGCCGCCGGCCGGCCTCGTCTCGACTGACAGGGCCGGTGACGCTCGAGAGCCGCCGCCGGCCGGCCTCGTCTCGACTGACGGGGCCGGTGACGCTCGAGAGCCGCCGCCGGCCGGCCTCGTCTCG
>NZ_JBEZDS010000018.1:101237-180516 GCF_040648435.1 Dactylosporangium sp. NPDC049140
ACTGACGGGGCCGGTGGCGCTGGAGCGTCACGCTCCGCCGGCCGTGAAGTCGAAGGCGCCGGTCGGGCCGTTGAGGCGGCCCTCGTGCCAGTACGACAACACCCACTCGGGAATCGGCAGGCGCATCTCGCTCGTCTCGCCCGGCTCCAGCGTGATGCGTTCGAAGGCCACCAGGCGCCGGACGGGCGCCTCGACGGGCCAGTCGCGCGGGGTGGCGTACACCTGCACGACCTCGTCGCCGGGGACGAGGCCGGTGTTGGTGACGCTCACCGTGGCGACCCACCCGTCGTCCTCGCGGGTCACCGTCAGCGGGCCGTAGCCGAACGTGGTGTACGACAGGCCGTGGCCGAACGGGAACAGGGGAGTGCCGCGGTGGTACTGGTACGTCCACCCCGCCCCGATGACGTCGTAGTCCAGCGGCGCGGGCAGCTTGGTGTCCGCGCCGTACCAGGTCTGCGGCAGCCGCCCGCCCGGGTTGCTCGCGCCGAGCAGGGTGTCGGCGACCGCGTTGCCTTGCTCCTGCCCGGCGTGCGCGGTCCACAAGATCGCCGGCACGTTGGCCGCGGCCCAGTCGATCGCGTACGGGTAGCTCGACACCAGCACGAGCACGGTGTCCGGATTCGCCGCGACCACCGCCCGTAGCAGCTCCTCCTGCTGGGCGGGCAGGGCCAGGCCGTCGCGGTCCACGGTCTCGCGGCCGTTGATGTGCGGGTCGTTGCCGAGCACCACGACGGCCCGCTCGGCGGCCCGGGCCGCGGCGACCGCCTCGGCCACCCCGTCCGCGACCCGCTCGAGGCGCAGTTCGAGGTCGGGCGTCTCCGAGTCCGCGACGAGACGCTCGGAGACGTAAAGGCCCGAGCCGTTGTTGCGCAGGGCCGGGTGCAGCTCCCACAGCTCCCGCACCACCCAGCCGTCCGGCGTCTCCGCGGTCGCCGACAGCACCCCGTCGTCGTCGGCGGTGAGATAGCCGTGGTCCAGCGAGCGCAGGGTGTGCACCGGGTCCGGGCACTGCACGCTCGTGCCCCAGTCCTGGTGGGCGAAGACGGCCCCCGGGCCCTCCGCGAGGCGCAGCGCGCCGTCCGGTCCGGCGTGCACCTGGCGGCCGTCCGGCGCGACGAGGCGGACGAGGTCCACCCCCTCGGCGGCGATGACCCGGTCCGGGCCGAGCCGGTCGCGCAGGGCGGCCTCGATCGTCACCGCATAGGGCAGGGTTCCGCTGTACCAGTCCCGCAGCACGCGCCCGCCGAGCGGCCCGACCACGGCGACGCTGCGGTCGGTGAACGGCAGCGCGCCGCCGTCGTTGCGCAGCAGCACGATCGACTCGCGCGCGGCCCGGGCGGCGAGCCGGTTGTGCGCGTCGCAGGCGACCACGTCGCGGCGGGTGCCCGCGTACGGGTCGTGCGCCGGGTCGAACTCGCCGGTGCTCGCGCGCAGGGCCAGCAGCCGGCCCACGGCCGCGTCGATGTCGGCCTCGGTGATCAGGCCCCGGGCCAGCGCCTCGGTGAAGCGCTCGATCGTCGGTGCCGGGTCGGTGCCGTTGTCGGTGTAGCTGTCCACGCCCGCGTGCAGGGCGGCCGCGTGCGACTCCGCGTGCGTGGCGAACTGCCGCTCGCGCTCCACGAGGTTCGACGGGGCCTGCGCGTCGGAGCAGACGACGACGTCGGGCTTGACCGCGCGCAGCGCCCGGCCCAGCAGCGGGTGCACGTGGTTGGGCACGCCGTTGACCAGGTTGTAGGCGGGCATCACGCCGGCCACCACCCCGGCGCGCAGGGGCTCGAGGAAGACCGGCAGCTCGTACTCGTACAGCACCCGCTCCGGCACGATCACGTCCACGATGTCGCGCTCGGTCTCGACGTTGTAGGCGAGGAAGTGCTTGAGCACGGGCGCCGTGCGCCACACGGCGGGGTGGCGGCCGCGCAGGCCCGTGCAGAAGGCGATCGCCAGCTCGGCCGTCGCGAGCGGGTCCTCGCTGTAGCCCTCCTCGTTGCGGCCCCAGCGCGGGTCCCGCAGCGGGTTGACCACCGGCGACCACACGTTGAGCGAGGCCGGCGGGGCGCCCTCGGGCGGGTCGTGGCGGTACGCGCGCACCTCGGTCGAGGCCGCCTCGCCGACCGCGGTCAGCAGCGCCCGGTCCCAGGTCGCGCCGAGCCCGACGGCCTGCGGGAAGACGGTGGCCGGGCCCAGCCCGGCGGCGCCGTGCAGGGCCTCGGTGCCGGTGTGGAACGGCTCCAGCCCGAGTCTGGGGATCGCCGGCTGCGTCTGGTGCAGCAGGGCGATCTTCTCGGCCAGGCTGAGGTCGGCGAGCACCACGTTCTCCCCTCGGTTCGAAGCGCTTCGATGATGAGTGGCGGCCCGATTTGTGTCAACTCCGGCCGCAACTTTCATGCGGTCGGCCCGGGATTGTGCAGCGTAGCGACGATCGTCCTCGATGTCCTTGTCGTGCACCCATCGATGTCCTAGGGTCTGTGATTCGAAGCGCTTCGACACCCCGTTCGACCGCAGCGCCGACCGTCCGTGTGCAACGTTCCCATCCCTGAAGGGTGGTCCACCCCCATGGCAAGCCTGAGTCGGCGCGGCCTGCTGGCCTCCGTCGCCGTCATCGCCGCCGCTCCGTTACTGGACGCCTGCGGCAGCCCCAAGGAGAAGAAGGAGGGCACGTCCAGCCAGGACGAGCTCGGCAAGGCGCTGCCCTCCTACGTGCCCAGCAACTCGGTCAAGCCCGACATCCCCATCGTCGGCGGGGCCAACGGCGCCACGACCGACCCGGCCTTCCTGAGCTACCCGGCCAGCCCGCCCAAGTCGGTCACCGGCACGGTGGGCTCGGGCGGCTCGTACACGACGATGACCCCGCTGTGGGGCTCCATCCCGCCCTCGAGCGGCAACGCCTACTACGACACCGTGAACAAGGCGATCGGCGCCACGCTGAAGCTGCAGCCCGCCGACGGCAACACCTACGGCGACCTGCTCCCGCCGCTGTTCGCCTCGGACAAGCTGCCGGACTGGATCAACATCCCGACCTGGAACACCACGAACCTCAGCTTCGGCGACGCGGTCGCCGCCAAGTTCGCCGACCTGACGCCCTACCTGGCCGGGGACAAGATCAAGCAGTACCCGAACCTCGCCGCCCTCTCGCCCAACGCGTGGATCTCCGGCGTGTGGAACGGCAAGCTCTACGGCCTGCCCATCTACTCGTCCAACGCCGTCGTCGCCGGCGCCTACTACTACCGCAAGGACCTCTTCGACAAGGCCGGCGCCTCCGCGGACGTCAAGAGCGTCGCCGACCTGGAGAACCTCGGCAAGCAGCTCACCAACGCCCAGGCCGGCGTGTGGGCGTTCGACGACCTCTTCGGCAACGACGCGGCCTACATCGGCCAGCTCTACGGCTTCCAGGGCGGCACCTACCCCTGGAGCGCGGACGCGTCCGGGAAGCTGGTGCACCGCTACGAGACCGAGGGCATCGTCGAGGCGCTGAACTGGTTCGCCAAGATGGTCAAGGCCGGCTACGTGCACCCCGACGCGGTCGCCAACAACAGCCAGAACGGCAAGCAGCGCTTCTGGAGCGGCAAGGTCGCGATCTGCGCGGACGGCACCGGCGCCTGGAACGGCGACGACAACAAGTCCGGCTCCGCGGCCAACCCCAGCTACAACCGGCAGGCGTTCAAGCTGTTCAGCGCCAAGGGCGGCGATCCCACGGTCGAGCTGGGCAACGGCGCGTCGATGTTCAGCTACCTCAACAAGAAGCTCAGCGACGCCCAGATCAAGGAGCTGCTGAACGTCGCCAACTACCTGGCCGCCCCCTACGGCTCGGCCGAGTGGATCACGGTGAACTTCGGAGCGCCCGGCACCGACTTCAACCTGACCCAGGGCAACCCGCTGCTGACCGAGCAGGGCAGCAAGGAGGTCGCGACCACCTTCCAGTTCCTGTCGTGCCCGGCCACGGCCATCACCGTGCAGGCCGGCGCCGCGCAGGTCGTCAAGGACTACGCGGCCTGGCAGGCCGACCTGGTCAAGCACGTGTACAAGCCGCTGTTCTACGGCATGAACGTCAGCGAGCCCAAGCAGTACAACACGCTCAGCAAGCCGATGACGGACACGATCACCGACGTCAAGCTCGGCCGCAAGCCGATCTCGGCGTGGACCGACGCGGTCACGAACTGGCGCAAGACCGGCGGCGACGAGCTCCGCACGTTCTACGACGGCATCCGGCAGAAGTACGGCACCGGCAAGTGAGCACGGACCCACGGTGACCGCGACAACTCCCGCGAAGACGGCGCCGCCGGCCGAGCAGGCCGGCGGCGCCGCCGCGCCCCGCCCCGGGCGCTGGCGGATCCGCCTGCGCCGCGACCGTTCGCTGCTGCTCATGACGGTCCCGGCGATCGTGCTGCTCGCCGTCTTCGCCTACGCACCGATGTTCGGCCTGATCACGGCGTTCCAGGACTACGACATCTACAGCGGGTTCCGGTACAGCGAGTTCGTCGGCACGGCCAACTTCGAGCGGCTCCTCAACGACTCGATCTTCTGGTCCGCGGTCGAGAACACCCTGGTCATCAGCGCCGTGCAGCTGGCGCTGTACTTCCCGATCCCCATCGCGCTGGCCCTGCTGTTCAACGAGGTCGCCAACGCCCGCGTCCGCTCGTTCGTGCAGTCGGTCGTCTACCTGCCACACTTCTTCTCCTGGGTGCTCGTCGTCACCGTGTTCCAGGAGATGCTCGGCGGCGCCGGCGCGCTCAACACCCTCCTGCGCCGGCACGGCTGGGCCACGATCGACGTCATGACCAACGCGGACGCCTTCAAGTACCTGGTCACCGCCCAGGCGGTGTGGAAGGAGGCCGGCTGGGGGATCATCGTGTTCCTCGCCGCGCTGGCCGCCATCGACCAGAGCCTGTACGAGGCGGCGGCCGCCGACGGGGCCGGCCGGTGGCGGCGGATGTGGCACATCACGCTGCCGGGCATGCGCGGCGTCATCGTGCTCATGCTGGTGCTGCGGCTGGGCAACGCGCTCACCGTCGGCTTCGAGCAGATGCTGATCCAGCGCCAGGCCGTGGGCCGGGACGCCTCCGAGGTGCTCGACACCTTCGCGTACTACTACGGCGTCGTGAACAACAACTTCAGTTACGGCGCGGCCGCCGGCCTGTTCAAGGGCGTCCTGTCCCTCATCCTGGTGCTGGCCGCGAACAAGCTTGCGCACGCCTTCGGCGAGGACGGGTTGTACCGCAGAGATGACCGCTGACACCGCGCCCGTCACGGCGCCGCAGATCGAGCCCGTCCGCCCCCGCCGCAAGCACGCCGGCCCGGCCTGGGAGGAGCGCACCGGCCCCGTCGGCCAGGGCGTCAAGGGCCTCACCCTGTTCGTCGTGGTCATCGTCGTCCTGCTGCCGCTGTGGACGATCGTGCTGACCAGCTTCTCCACGCAGGCCGCGATAAACGAGGCCGGCGGCCTGGTGACCGTGCCCGGGCAGCTGACTCTGGAGGCGTACCACCAGATCTTCACCAACCAGCTCGTCACGCACTCGCTGCTGGTGAGCCTCGGGATCACCGTCATCGGCACGGTCGTCTCGATGGTGGTGACGGTCCTGTGCGCCTACGGGCTGTCGCGGCACGGCTCGTTCGGCCACCGGTTCATCCTGCTGTTCCTGGTCGTCACCATGTTCTTCAGCGGCGGGCTCATCCCGTCGTTCCTCGTGGTCACGGCGCTGGGCGGCTACGGGCAGTACTGGACGATGATCCTGCCGGCGGCCGTGTCGGTCTTCAACATCCTCGTGATGCGCGGCTTCTTCAGCAGTACCGCACCGGAGCTGCTCGACGCCGCCCGCATGGACGGCGCGGGGGAGTGGCGCATCCTGTGGTCGGTGGTCCTGCCGACCTCGCGCGCGGTCATCGCCGTCATCACCCTCTTCTACGCCGTCGGCTACTGGAACTCGTTCTTCAACGCCCTGCTCTACCTGCCCGACAACGGCAAGTGGCCGTTGCAGATGATCATGTACATGTACACGCTGCAGGGCTCGAACATGCCCGGGTCGGGCACCACCGGCACCGGGCAGTACGCCGGGCACCAGCAGATCGCCACCCTCTCGCTGCAGATGGCGGTGGTCACGCTGACCCTCATCCCGATCCTGCTCGTCTACCCGTTCGTCCAGCGGCACTTCACCAAGGGCATGCTGGTCGGCGCGATCAAGGGCTGAGGCGTGCCGGGACTGCAGGACGCCACCCGCGGGCGGCTGCTGTTCGGCGGCGACTACAGCCCCGAGCAGTGGCCGCCGGACGTGTGGGAGGAGGACGTGCGGCTCATGCGGGAGGCCGGGGTGAACCTGGCGACCGTCGGGGTGTTCGCGTGGGCCGCGCTGGAGCCCGAGCCGGGACGGTTCGACTTCGGCTGGCTCGACAACGTGCTCGGGCTGCTGCACGACGGCGGGATCGGGGTGGCGCTGGCGACCCCGACCGCGTCGCCGCCGCCGTGGCTGGGCCACCGCCACCCGGACACCCTGCCGCAGGGGCCGGACGGGGTGCGCCGTCACTACGGCTCGCGCAACCACTACTGCGCGAGCGCGCCGCGGTACCGCCGTGCCGCGCTCGCCGTCACCGAGGCGCTCGCGGCCCGCTACGCGCACCATCCGGCCCTGCGGCTGTGGCACATCGGCAACGAGTACGGCAGCACCTGCCACTGCGGGCACTGCGCGGAGCGGTTCCGCGGCTGGCTGCGCGCCCGCTACGAAACCCTCGACGCGCTCAACGCGGCCTGGGGCACCGCCGTGTGGTCGCAGCGGTACTCCACCTGGGACGAGGTGACGGCGCCGCTGACGGTGCAGTACATCGGCAACCCCACCCAGGATCTGGACTACCAGCGGTTCGGCTCGGATCTGCTGCTGGAGTGCTACACGGCCGAGCGTGACGCGGTCCGGGCCCACAACCCCGCGGTGCCGGTGACGACGAACTTCATGGACTTCCACCGGCCCGTCGACGGCTGGCGCTGGGCGGAGGAGGAGGACTTCGTGTCCCTCGACACGTACCCGGATCCGGGCGACCCCGGCGCGGCCCTGCGCGGCGCGATGTCCAAGGACGTCATGCGCTCCCTCGGCGGCGGCCCCTGGCTGCTCATGGAGCAGTCGCCGGGCGCGGCCAGCTGGCGGCCGGTGTCGACGCCGAAGCGGCCCGGGCTCAACCGGCTGTGGTCGCTGCAGGCGCTGGCCCGCGGGGCCGACGGGGTGCTGCACTTCCAGTGGCGCGCCTCCCGCCAGGGGCCGGAGCGGGCCCACGGCGCGCTGCTGCCGCACGCCGGCCCGGACTCGCGGGTCTTCCGCGAGGCCTGCGCCCTCGGCCGCACCCTGGCCGAACTGTCCGAAGTGGACGGCCTGCTCGGCGCTCCCGTGGCGGCCGACGTGGCCGTCCTGCTCGACTGGGAGTCCTGGCGCGCGGCCGAGCTGCCGCACCAGCCGCACGCCGGGTTCGGCTACGTCGACCGCCTCACCGAGTACTACGAGCCGCTGTGGCGCGCCAACATCACGTGCGACTTCGCCCGCCCCGCGGCCGACCTCTCCCGCTACAAGCTCGTGCTGGCCCCGAATCTGTACCGGGTGACGCCGGCGGTGGCCGACCGTCTCCGGTCCTATGTGGCCGGTGGCGGGACGCTCGTGCTCGGCCCGTTCAGCGGCGTCGCCGACCAGGACGAGCGGGTCCACATCGGAGGGTGGCCGGGTCTGCTCATGGACGTCGTCGGCGTGCGGGTCGAGGAGCACTGGCCGCAGGCCTCGCCCGGCACGATCTGGCAGGAGTGGGCCGAGCCCCGCGGCGCCGCCGTCGTCGAGTCGGCGCAGGGCGGCCCGCTCGACGGGCGGCCGATGGTGTTCCGGCACGAGTACGGTGCGGGCGTCGCGTGGTACGTCGGCACCGTTCCGGTGCCGGACGCCCTCGCGCGGCTGCTCGCCCGCGCCTGCGCCGAGGCGGGGGTGCGCCCGGTGCTGCCGGACCTGCCGCCGGGCGTCGAGGCCGTCCGCCGGGGCGGCGTCGTCTTCCTGCTCGACCACGACTCGGGCGCGTGCGAGATTCGGCGGGCCGCATGACCGTTCCGGAGCGAAGCGGAGGCCGCATGACCGCGCGCTACCGCATCGAGGCCGACGCCCCCGCGGCCGAGTTCGAGGACGGCTTCCCGATCGGCAACGGCAGCCTGGGCGCGATGCTGCACGGCCGGCCGGGGGTCGAGCTGGCCGACCTCAACGCCGACACGCTCTGGTCCGGCGGCCCGCGGACCGCCGGCCCGGAGCCGGCCCCGGCGGCGGTCCTGCCCGAGCTGCGCCGCGCGATCGCCGCGGGCGAGCACCTCCGCGCCGAGGACCTGGCCCGCGAGCTGCAGGGCGCCGACTACTCCGAGTCGTACCAGCCGCTCGGTGGCCTCGAGTGGCGCTACGGCGACCATCGCGCGATCGGCGGGTACCACCGCCGGCTGGACCTCGCCGCGGGCGAGGCGGTGACCGAGTACGTGAGCGCCTCCGGCCCGGTCCGGCTCACCGCCTTCGCCTCCGCCCCCGACGGCGTGCTCGTGCTGACCGCGACCGGCCCCGGCGCCGGCCCGCGCGCGATCGCGCCGCGCCTGCACAGCCCGCACCCCGGCGTCGCCGCGGCCCGCGTCGCCGACCCCGACTGCCTGGTGTGGACCGGCCGCGCCCCCGCCCACGTGGTGCCCAACTACGTCGGCGGCCGGCGGGACCCGGTCGTCTACGCCACCGACGGCCCCGACGCCGCCGGCACGGTCGCGGCCGGCATGGGCTTCGCCGTGGCCGCCGCGGTCCGCCGCCACGGCGACGGCGCCCGCCTGCTCGTGGCCGCGGTGACCGGCTTCAACGGCCCGGACCGCCGCCCGGGCGCCGACCTGGACGCCCTGGCCGCCGCGGCCGTGGCCCGCCTGGCCCGGGCTTTGGCCCGCCAGCCCGACGAGCTGCGCGCCCGCCACACCGAGGACCACACCCGCCTGTTCACCCGGGCCGACCTGGACCTGTCGGGCTCGCCGGGCGCGGCCCGCGCGGAGCTGCTGTTCCACCTCGGCCGGTACCTGCTCATCGCGAGCTCCCGCCCCGGCACCCAGCCCGCGAACCTCCAGGGCATCTGGAACGCCGACGTGCGCCCCGGCTGGAGCAGCAACTGGACCACGAACATCAACGCCGAGATGAACTACTGGGCGGCCGAGACCACCGGCCTGCCCGAGCTGCACGAGCCGCTGCTGGCCCTGACCCGCGACCTGGCCGTGGCCGGCGAGCGCACCGCCTCCCGCCACTACGCGGCCCGCGGCGCGGCCGCGCACCACAACACCGACCTGTGGCGCTTCACCGCCCCGGTGCCGGGCGACCCGCAGTGGGCGAACTGGCCCTCGGCCCTGGCCTGGCTGTCCGCCCACGCCTGGGACCACCTCGCCTTCGGCGCCGGCCGCGACTTCGGCCGCGCGGTGGCCCTCCCGGTCCTGCGCGCCGCGGCCCGCTTCACGCTCGACATGCTTGTCGACGACGGCCGGGGCGCACTGGTCATCAGCCCGTCGACGTCTCCGGAGCACCATTTTCTCGTCGGTACCGCCGGCCATGCCGCCACCTCGTGGGGCGCGACCCTGGACCAGGAGCTCGCCCGGGAGGTGCTGACCCGGTTCGCCGCGCTCTCGGCCCGCTGGCCCGCCCCGGCCGACGCCGCCCTCGCCGGCGAGGCGGCCACGGCCCTGCGCAACCTGCGCGCGGTCGGCACCGGCGCCGACGGGGCGCTGCTGGAGTGGTACGACGACCGCCCGCCGCGCGAGCCCGGCCACCGCCACCTGTCCCACCTGTACGGCCTCTACCCCGGCACCCGCATCACGGAGACGGGCACACCGTCCGACTTCGCCGCGGCGCGCAGGGCCCTGCAAACCCGCCTGGCGTACGGCTCGGGCCACACCGGCTGGAGCCGCGCGTGGATCCTGTGCCTGGCCGCACGCCTACGCGACGCACCCCTGGCCGCCGCGACGATCGCGGCGCTGCTGGACGACCTGTGCTCGGCGTCGCTGCTGACCCTCCATCCCGACCAGGGCCGCCCGAGCGGCCAGATTTTCCAGATCGACGGCAACCTGGGGGTGGTCGCCGGCCTGACGGAGCTGCTGGTCCAGAGCCACGACGGCGCCGTGTCCTTCCTGCCCGCCCTGCCGCCGGCCTGGCCGGCCGGGTCGGTGCGGGGGATTCGCTGCCGCGGGGGCCACACGGCGTCGGTGACCTGGGCGGGCGGGCGGCTGGTCGAGGCGGTGGTGATCGCGGGCGCGACCGGGCCGCTCACCGTGGAGCTGGCCTCGGGGGCGGCGGCGCCGCCGGGAGCGGCACCGGTGGAGGGCGCGGCCCTGGGGCGCGTCCGGTGGTGCTGGGAGGCGCGGGCGCGGATGGAGTACCGCCTGCGGTGACCTTATCGTCGTGGTGTGAAGTCGGATCTGGTTGGCATCACGGCTCGGGTCGTCGCCGCGAGCCCGCTGCTGATGTTCTTCAACGAGGTCTGGCCGGGCTCGGGCGCCGGCTCCCCGAGGTGGCGTGGCGGTCGTGGTGGTCTTCCACCTCTGGGCCAGGCCCGGGCAGGCCCGCGAAGCCGCGGACCACGAGCCCGCCGGGCCCGGCGAGGCCCGGTGAGGGCGGCCAGCGCCAGGAGCACGGCGGCGAGTCCGCGTGTCATCGGTCCACGCTAGCTATTGATTGGTTTTATTCGATACATGCCAAAGGGCTCATACCATCACTCGCGCCAGCCGGACAGTTCCAGGCCCTTCGAGGTCTCCACGCGGTAGCCCAGGCGCAGCGCGTACTGCTGACCCTCGGGGATCACGGCGCGCCAGGTGAGCACGCCCAGGTCGGTGCGCTCGGCCGGGGCCGGCTCCACCGCGGTCTCGCGCACGGTGATGCCCTCGTGGCGGCTCACCGGCAACTGGTCGAGGACGGTCAGGCGGATCTCGCGGCCGGTGAAGTTCGCGATCGTCGTGCGGTACTCGACCTCGCGCCGGCGGCTCGAGCCCAGCGTCGCCTTCGTCGCGGTGCGGCGGGTCAGCTCGCGCTCGACCCGCACCCGGTCGTCGAGGCCCAGCGCCAGCTCGAGCTCCTCGCCGGGCGCCCACGTGGCCAGGGCGGTGCGGCTGACGAAGTCGGCCTCGTGGAAGACCGCCGCGGGGCCGGGCGGGAAAGTGTGGCCGGACGTGTTAGTCACAACGGCCCGCAGGTGTACGTCGGTGGAGCGCGCCGGCGCCGTCACGTAGTCGAGCCGCGCGGCCAGGTCGAGCACGGAGATCGTGGCGCGGGCGGTCGTGCCGTCGGCGGGCACGGCGACGGCCCGCGCGGGGCGGTAGGTGGCCGCGGTCGCGCCCTCCTCGACCCGCGCCTGGCCCAGCTCCATCGGCGCGGACAGGTCGAGGGACGCCTCCATCATCGGCGGGCCGGTGACGGGCGCGGCGGCCGCCATCGGGGCCGGCGGCGGGCCACCGGGCGCCCCGCCGAACGCCCGGGACGCGTAGACCGGGGGCGGCGGGGGCAGGAGCGGGTCGAGGTACCAGGGCAGAAGCTCGGGAATTTCGGCCGTTCCGGTGCTCCGGGCGGTCGACAGGGCCAGCTCGCACTCCGGCCAGTCCTCGCCGGTGCGCTGCTCGACCAGCCCGAACCAGCTGAGCTGGAGGGTCTCGCCGGTGAGCCGCACGTCGTACGTCGAGCGCCAGCCCGCCTCGAACACCTGGTAGGACACGTCGAGCTCGACCTCGCCGGGCTGGGACACGGCGAGGGCGACCACGGCGTACCGCGCGTCGGGCTCCCGCTTCCCGGACAGGTCGCGCAGCTGCCGGTCGAGCGCCGCGATCCGGTCGGTCACCCCGGCGCGCCGGCGCTGCAGCTCGCGCAGGCCGGCCAGCACCGACGTCAGCTCGTCGCCCATTGTCGCCGAGAACGCGGTCACCGACTCGGCCGCCGTGTCACCGCCGGCCAGGGCCCGGGCATACGCGCCGGTGGCCCGCTCGCCGAGGGCGATCAGGAAGGCCTGACGCTGCCGCAGTACCGTCTCCGCGTCCTCGATCCCGTCGGCCTCCGCGGCCAGGCGGCGCCGCTCCTCGGTCACCGCCGTGACCGTCGTGTCGGACGGCTTGTCGCGCCGGCGCAGGACGAGGTCGACGCCGAGCACGGTGGCGGGCCCGCGGCCGCTGACCCGGATCGAGTCGCCGTCGAGTCCCAGCGGCAGCGGACCGACCTCGACGACCTGCTCGCCGGCCTCGAGGGCGGTCCGGCCGCGGCGCGTGACCCGGGCCTGCGTGGGGTACACGGTCACCGCGACGATGGCGGCGTCGATCGAGTTCTGCACGCAGCGCACGGTAACGCATAGACTCCACGATCGTGGTTTCCCACACGAGCCTCGCCCACCGCCGCGGCACGACCACGCTGACGGTCGCCGGCCCCGACGGCACCCCGCTGCCGCACCGTGACGTCGTGGTCGCCCAGCGCGACCATGCGTTCCGCTTCGGCTGCACCGGCTTCGACGCCGACCGCACGTTCGCGGCGCAGTGGCTCGGCCTGTTCAACACCGCGACGCTGCCGTTCTACTGGGGCCAGTTCGAGCCCGTGCGCGGCCTGCCGGAGACGGCCCGGCTGCGCGCCGCCGCGGAGTGGTTCGCCGGCCGGGGCGTGCAGGTGAAGGGCCACCCGCTGGCGTGGCACACCGAGACCGCCCCCTGGCTCGACGAGCTGACGACCGCCGAGGTGCTGCCGGCGCAGCTGGCCCGGATCGACCGCGAGGTGCGGGAGTTCGCGGGGCTGATCGGCGCCTGGGACGTCATCAACGAGGTCGTCATCATGCCCATTTTCGACCGGTACCCGAACGGCCTGACCCGGGCCTGCCGCGCCCTGGGCCGCATCCCGCTGGTACGCCACGTCTTCGAGGCCGCGCGGGCGGCCGACCCGACGGCGACGCTGCTGCTGAACGACTTCGACCTGTCGGCCGCGTACGAGTGCCTGATCGAGGGCCTGCTGGAGGCGGGCGTGCGGATCGACGCCCTCGGCCTGCAGAGCCACATGCACCAGGGCTACTGGGGCGAGGAGCGGACGCTGGCGACCATCGAGCGTTTCGCGCGGTACGGCCTGCCGCTGCACTTCACCGAGACGACCCTCGTGTCCGGCGCCCTGATGCCGGCGCACATCGAGGACCTGAACGACTACAAGGTCCCGGCGTGGCCCTCGACACCGGAGGGCGAGTCCCGCCAGGCGGACGAGCTCGAGCGCCACTACCGCACCCTGTTCGGACACCCGTCGGTGCAGGCGGTGACGTACTGGGGCCTGCCGGACGGCGGCTGGCTGAACGCCCCGAGCGGCCTGCTGCGGGCGGACGGCTCACCAAAACCCGCGTACGAAGCCCTGCATTCCCTGGTCCGCGGCGAGTGGTGGCTACCCCCGACGCGGATGACGACAAACGCCCGCGGCGAGCTGACGGTAACCGCCTTCCACGGCGACTACGACCTGACCGTGGAAGACCGCGTCGTGCAGTTCTCGATCACGTGAGCGCGCGGGCCGGCGATCGGCCCGCCGTGGCGCGGAAGGCGAGGAATCTCGGCAGGCGCTCCCACGCGCCCTGCCCCAGGGGTTCCACGGCCCGCTCCAGGGTGAAGCCCGCCTCCGCCAGCGCGTTCAGCCACGTCGACACCGTCCGGTGGTGCCAGCCGATGTTGTGGACCGCCTCCACCCGCCCCGGCATCCGCGTCGGCGTCGACCAGTGGCGCTCGTCCGCGTACGCGCCCACGACGCGGCGGCCCTCCGCCCAGGCGGCGCCCGCGTGGTCGAAGGCGGGGTGCGGGATGACCGCGGCCAGTGTCCCGCCCGGGCGTAGGACCCGGTGCGCCTCGCGCAGGGCGGTGGGCAGCGGGTCGGTGTGGTGCAGGACGAGGACGGCGCACACCGCGTCCACCGACGCCGTCGTCAGGCCCGACAGGTCCTCGGCGGCGGCGTGCAGGTACCGGATCCCGGGTGGCGTTGTGTGCTCCGCGGCCAGCTCCAGCAGGCGGGCCGTCGGGTCCACGCCGATCACCGTCGCGCCCGCGCGGGCCAGGCGGCGGCTCACGTGGCCCTCGCCGCAGCCCAGGTCCAGGACCGTCCGGCCCGCGACCGGGCCGAGCAGGTCCAGGGCCACCGTGGCCGCGAGGTCGTTGAACGGGCGCGCGGGGTCGTCGAGCATCGAGGCGTACCAGTCGGCGGCTTCGTTCCAGTCCGGCATGAGCCGCACTCAGTGCGGCGCGGTCGAGGCGAAGTACGTCACGCCGCCCACCGTACAAGAACTGTCACGCGCGGCGCGCGGCCACCAATGACAGCAGCGCCATGCTCAGCAGCCAGGTCAGCGGCAGGGCCAGGGTCGCCGGCCAGTGCGGCAGGGGCAGCTCCGGCAGCTGCGTCGCCGCGCCGAACACCGGCAGCGACCAGCCCGTCAGCCGCCACACGGCCAGCGACGCGGCCAGGCCGAGCACGCCCGCGGCCAGGACCAGCACCGGGTACGTCCACAGCGACGCCCGCCGGAGCACGGCGCGCGAAAGGCCCTGCGTGCGCAGGACGTCGTGGTCGGCGGCCCGGGCCGTGCGGTCCACGGCGGCGATCATCGTGATGCCGCCCGCGGCCAGCAGCACCGCGAGCGCGCCGGTGAGCAGGTGGAACCACAGGGCCAGGGCCGGCCCCTCGCCGTCGAGGCGGGCGCGGACCGAGGCCACGTCGCGTTCGCCGGTGACGACGAGGCCCTGCGCGGCCAGGCGGGCCTTCGCCTCGGGCGGGGCCGAGGCCGACAGCCACACCTCCGGTTCGCGGGCCGCGCCGCCGTCGGAGGAGACGCGGTCGGCGTACTCGAGGTCGACCAGGGCGCCGAAGGAGCCGACGCGGGGGAGGGCCTCGGCGCGGCCCGCGGCGCGCACGTCCGTCGGGCGGCCGTCGATGCCGGCGACGCTGGGCGGCAGCGGCACCGTCGCCACCGCCGGCAGCGGATAGGGCGCGTCGGCCGGCTGGAACCACGCCCCGTCGGTCAGCACGCCGCTGACCGTGAAGCGCAGGCCGTCCCGGGTGGCGCTGAGCGTGCCGCCGGTGCCGCGCCAGTGCGAGGCGTCGGCCAGGTCCGCGGTGGCCGCCGACAGCCCGTGCAGGGTCAGGGTCGCGTCGATCGCGGCCCCGCCGATGCGGTCGGAGCTCAGGCGCAGCGCCGCCAGGCGGCAGCCGTCGGTGCACACCGCGTCGGTGCGGCCGAGGGTGTACTCCCCGGCGCTCACGGTCCCGAGATCGAGCACGGCGGAGCCGCGGCCGGTCACCGACTCCAGCACCGCCTTGACCCGCACGGGCTCGTTGCCCTGGCTGGTCACGCCGACGTCGAAGCGCACGGCCTTGCCGTCCAGCACGACCGGGTCGCGGGCCGGCGGGTGCAGCAGGGCGGGCAGGCGGGCCGGGTCGACACCGCCGTACTGCGGCAGCCACGGCACCACCCCCGGCAGCCGCGCGGTGTCCACGGCCAGCTTCGCGGGCTCGCCCGGCGCGCCCGGGGGCAGCTGCACGACGGCCATCGCCCAGCGCCCGCCCGGGTCGGCCTGGCGCACCGCGTGCAGCAGCTGCTGGCGGGTGACCGGACCCACCTCGAGGACCCGGGTGGCGCCGGTACCGATGCGGGCGGCCAGGTCGCGGTCCTGTGCGGCGACGTCGGTGGCGCTGACGGCGTACCCGAGCACCGCCACCGCGGTGATGAGCAGCAGCAGCATCCGCTGGGCCGCGGGGCGCCGGCCGGCCTGCAGCGCGGCGAGCGCGAGCCCGAGCCGGCCGCGGCGCAGCGCCGAGCGGCCCAGCGCCCGGGCGGCCGGGGCGAGCAGCCGCGCGCAGGCGACCGCGAGCGCGGCCATGCACAGCGCGGGCGCGAGCAGCCCGACGCCGTCGAGCCGCCCGCTCGTGGTGAACAGCTGGGCGAGCGCGGCCCCGGCGAGCACGGCGACGACGACCGCCGAGCGCCAGCCGAGGGAGGTGCGCATCCGCACCCGGCGCAGCAGCTCGGCGACCGGGCCGGCGAGGTGGCGGCGCTGGGCGGCGACCGCGACGGCGACGGCGCCGAGGGCGGTCAGCGCGGCGAGGCCGGCGCTGTGCGGGTCGGTCAGGTCGAGCGAGAACCCGACGCCGGGCAGGCGCCAGCCGACGAGCGCGGCCACGGCGAGGCGCCCGGCGACGAGCCCGGCGACGGCGCCGGCGAGGATCGCGGCGACGCTCTCGCCGATGGCCAGCAGCAGCCGCTGCCACCACCGGGTGCCGCGCAGCGCGACGACGGCCAGCTCCGGGCGGCGGCCCTCGGAGCCGTAGTCGACCGCGAGGTACAGCGCCAGATAGGCGAGCAGGAGCAGCGGCACGGCCCCGGCCGGCACGCTGCGGCGGGCCAGGTCGCGGCTCTGCTCGACGCGGTCGATCAGGCCCGGCATGGCGGTGCCGACGCGGTAGTCGCCGCCGACCGACTTGGCCCGCTGCTGCAGCTGCGCAAGGCGGTCCCGCAGCGGCCCGGTCGCGTCGAACACCGCCGGGTCCGCGGTCGCGTCGAGGGAGACCTCGGCGAGCCTCGGCTGGAGCCGCTCCACGGTCGCCACGTTGGCGAACACCGGCTCGCGGGCCCCGGGGGTGAAGTACCCGTGGCTGCCCCAGTACTGCTCCGCCGGCGCGGCCGCCCGGTAGACGCCGGCGACGACGGCCTCGCTCGCGGGGCCGTCCGGCACGAAGAAGGCGATGCCGGTGAGCGAGTTCGACACGATCCGGGCGTAGCTGAGGGTGACCCGCGAGCCCGCCTCCAGCTCGAGCCGCCGCGCGGTCCCCTCGCCGAGGAGGATCTCGCCCGCGCCCAGGAGGCAGCGTCCGGACACCATCTCCAGGTGCGCGCACACGTCCTGGCGGAAGACCAGGTGCGAGCTGCGGTCGCCGCCCGTCTCCAGGCCGAGGACGGGGAACTGCACCGCGTAGACGTGCGCGAACCCGGGCTGGTCCAGCAGTGCCCCGGCGACGCTGTCGAAGTCGATGCTGTTCGCGGTGCCGCGCACGTCCGCCCCGGAGGTGACGGTGATCGCGCGCTCGTCGGGGCCGGCCGCGGCGACCTCGCCCCGGGCCACGGCCACGTCGACGGCGGCGAGGTAGGCCGGCACGGCCACGGTCGCGCCGACCGCGAGGACGCTGAGCAGCACCAGGGTGACGGCCTGGCCGCGCCGGGTCCGCAGCATGGCCAGAATCAGGGAGATCATTTGTCGGTACCCCTTGCCGAGGCCAGCGTGGAGACCACCGCGAGCGCGACCAGGGCGGCGAGCGCGGCGAGGCCGAGGGCGCCCGGGCGCAGGGCCGGCGGCGGCGCGGTCAGCCGCCAGTCGTCGACGAACGCGGCCACCGGGGCGTCGATCGCCCGGCCCGCGAACGCGCCCGCGAGCAGCCCGCCGAGCGTGCCGAGCACCAGCAGCCCGGCCTGGCCGCCGGCCCCGGCGACGGTGATGGCCCGGTGCGGCACGCCCTGCACGCGCATGGCCCGGACCTCGCCCGCGCGGACCCGCCGCTCGACCGACACCGCGGCCGCGGCGGCGACCGCGGCCAGCAGGAGCCCGGCGACCGCGGACAGCAGCCGGAACCGGCCCGCGTACGCGGTGCCCTGCTCGGCGAGGCGCTCGCGGTGCTGGGCCGCGGTCTCGGAGCCGACGACCTCGACCCCGGCCGCGGCGAGGCGGTCGGCGATGGTGGCGGCCCGGCCCGGCGCGACGCCCGCGGCCAGCCACACCTGCAGCGTGCCGGTGGTCGCCGGGGCGGGCAGCGCGCGGTGCACCGCGTCGAGGTCGAGCACCAGCCCGACCGCGCCGAGGACGGGTACCACCGGCACCCGCGCGACGATCCGCAGCGGCTGCGCGGCCGAGCCGAACGGCGACGCCGAGGGCTCGGCCGAGGCCCAGTCCCGCGGCGGGTCCCCGGCGAGCACGGCCGGGATCGGCAGTGCGCCGTCGACGACGTACGCGTGCGGGTCCGGCCGTGCCTGGGTGGTGCTGTCCTCGGGCGGCGGCGGCACGCGCAGGGTCAGGGCGCCCTCGAACGGGGCGACCACGAGGCCGGGCCCGGTGAGCGCGGCCCGCCACCGCCGCGGGTCGCCGAGGGCACCGGCGTCGAGCACGGGCGCGCCGGGGTCGTCCTGGCGCAGCGACCGTACCGTCAGCGCCGAGGCGGCCGCGGGGGGCGCCGGCTTGCCGTCCTCGTCGGTGGGCCCGGCCAGGGCCAGCCCGACGATCCGGCAGCCGGGCGCGCCCGCGCAGCCCCGCAGCGGGGCGCTCGCCTCGTGCTCGCCGGGCGCGAGCGGCCCGAGCGTCACCGCGACGACCCCGCCGGTGCCGGCGTTGGTGAGCTGCACGACGAGGCGCAACGGGCCCGGGGAGTCGTTGCGCGCGGCCACGGTCAGGCCGGACCCCTCGACCGGGGGCAGCTCGCCGGCCCGGCCCGGGGCGAGGGCCGCGGCGGTGCCGGGCGCGAGGGCGCCGGCGCCGCCGGTGACGGCCGCGAGGCGGGACGCGTCGAGGGCGAGCACGGGCGGGGAGGCGGTGTCGTCCAGCGCCACCGCCATGGCGTCCTTGCCTCCGGGATCCGCCTGTCGTACCGCATTGAGCAGCGTCGTCTGGTTGGCCGCCCGGACCGTGAGGACGCGCTCGGCCCCCAGCTCCACCGCGGTGCGGTCGGCGCGCGCGTCGCGCCCGGCGAGCAGGTCCCCGCCGGCCAGCCCGAGCAGCGCGACCGCTACGGCGACGAGCGCGAAGATGCGGTCGATGCCGGGCCGGCGGTGGTACTGCAGCGCCGCGAGCGCCCACGGCACCCGCCCGGCCCGCAGCGCCGCGCGCCCGGCCCGCCCGGCGAGCGCCGTGACCAGCCGCGCCAGGAGCGCCGCGGCGGCCAGGGCCAGCAGCGCCGGCGCGACCACGGCGAGGCCTGACGGTACCGCCGCCGGCTCTTGGGTCCGCACCTGGAACAGCGCCGCGGCCGCGCCGGCCACGAGGAGGAGGTCGAACAGGGCCGCCCCGCGCCGCCCGGCCGCCGGGGCCCGGCGCAGCAGCTCGGCCACCGGCGTGCGCAGCAGCGGCAGGTCGGCCAGCACGAGCAGGGCGAGCCCGGCGGCGAGCGCGACGGCGGCGGCGATCCCGGCCGGGGGGAACGCGCGCACCGGGGCCGCGGCCCCCGCGGCGAGCCGGGCCGCGGCCCAGCCCAGCACGAGCCCGAAGGGCAGCGCGACGAGCATCGGCAGCAGGTGCTGCCAGACCGTGAGCCGGGCGGTGCGCGTGCGGGTGGCGCCGCGCAGCTTCAGCAGGGCGTAGTCGGGGCGGCGGTCCTGCGCGGTGTACCGCCCGACGATCCCCAGCGCCAGGGCGCACAGCACGAGCGCCTGGACCCAGCCGGCGAGGACCCCGCGCCGGGTCGCCGCCCGGTCGCCGGAGATCTTGGCCAGCAGCGTGTCGGGCGGCCCGGTGTAGTCGAACCCGGCCGTCTTCAGCGCGTACGCGGTCGCCTCGAAGCCGTCTTCGAGCAGCGCCCGCGGGGCCCGCGCGGTGTAGACGGCGGTGGGCGCGGCGAGCATCCCGGTGAACGCGCCGAGCGGCACGAACACCGGGTCGACGGTCTCCTCGCCGGCGGCGATGCGCCCGGGCGCGAACGAGGGGTCGGCCCACCAGTCGCCCCCGGCGTCGCCGCGCTCGTACAGCCCGGTGACGGTGACCCGCAGCGGGGGCGCGGAGCCGGTCTGCTGGGTGCGCAGTTCGAGCGAGCCGCCGACCTTGGTGTTCAGCACCTTGGCGGCGGCGCGGCTGACGACGGCCTGCCCGGCCGCGGCCGGGCAGGCGCCGTCGACGCGCATGTGCTCGCAGGCGTTGTCGCGGTACGCCAGCGGCACCATCTTCCCGATCCCGTCGGCGCGCGCGATGAGCGTCTGGGTGAGCCCGAGCGCGACGGGCCCGCCGGGCGGGGGCAGCACCGCCTCGGCCGCGCGCCGGAAGCCCGCGAGCGCGGCCGCCGGATCGGAGCCGGTCGCCACGGGCCGCCGCACCGACAGCAGCCGGTCGGCCGCGCTGGTCCCGGCGAGGTCGGCCGCGGTGGTCCGCTCCGCGGCGGCGGCGTCGAACAGCGGCCCGGCCGCGGCGACCGCGACGAACAGCGCGGCGAGCGCGAACACCGCGAGGCTCTGCGCACCCCGCCGGCGCAGGGCCCCGAAGACCAGTCGCAGCATCGCGCGAGACTATCGGGTTTATCGAGAGAGCGCTCTCCCTCGATGGCTGTCGGGGCGCACGACTCTGTCCAAACGGGCGATCTGCCGGCTCGTCCCGGCCGCGGTGAGGTCTCAGAGCAGGGCCGCCTCCAGGAACGGGCGCAGGATCGGCAGTACCCGCTCCGCCTGCATGGCGGCCATGTGGTCCAGGCCCTCCAGGACGTGTACCTCCCAGCCCAGGGTCGCAAGCTCCGCGCGGTGCGCGCGGACCGGCTCGGCCAGGTCGATCGTGACGTCGCCCCAGCGTTCGTCGTAGGTGATGGTGTCCGCGCCGCCCACGAGGCACAGGCGCGGGCAGGTCACGGTGGTCAGGGCGGCGCGTTCGTCGAAGTCGCGCAAGGACAGGTACAGCGTCACGAACTGGCGCGTCTGCGGCTCCGACAGGGTGAACTCGGCGTCGGCCCACGCGTTGCCCGTGGGCTCCCGGGGCGCGGGCGGGTGCCGGGCCAGTTCGTGGGTGGCCGTGGTGACGCGCAGCATGCCCGCGTACGGGGCGCCCAGCGGGGGCCAGCCGCCCATCGCCAGGGCCGTCAGCCGGTCGGTCCGCGCCGCCAGCTGCAGCCCGCTCACCGCCGTCCAGCTGTACCCGTAGAAGGCGAACCGCTCCGCCCCGGCCGCGTCGGCCACGGCGAGGATGTCGGCGGTGACGGCGTCGGCGGTCAGCGTGTCCGGCTTCGGCTCGGCCAGGACGCGGCCCTCGTAGTCGAACGCGACCACCCGGAAGGCGCCGGCGAGCCCGTCGATCAGGTTGCGCCCGAGCGCCGGGTCGTTGCCCCACTGCCGCAGCTCGTCGGCGCGGGGGCCCTCGACGGGCGTCGGGTCGACCGGCAGCAGCAGCGTGGGGCCGGTGCCGCGGACTTCGGCGTCGACGGTCGTGCCGTCGTGGAGTCGCACTAGCATGACCTCTACCGTATCGCTGAACCTGCTAGTGAAGGTTCGGCCCGTTGCTGCTGGAGATGAGGGCGTGAAGTCTCAAAGGCCGGTGGACCTGGCGCGGGAGCACGGCATCTCGGCGCAGTCGGTGCGCAACTACGAGCGGGACGGGGTGCTGCCGCCGGCCGCGCGGACGGCGAGCGGCTACCGCCGGTACACCCACGTCCACGCGGCCGCGCTGCGCGCCTTTCTGGCCCTGGTGCCGGCGCACGGGCACGCGGTGGCCGGGGACGTGATGCGGGCCGTGGGCGGGGGTGACGTGGACGGGGCGCTGCGCCTCCTGGACGCGAGCCACGCACAGCTGCTGCGGGACCGGGAGACCCTCGACGGCGTGGCGGCCGCGGCCCGGGTGCTGGCCGCGCCGCTGCCGCCGCCGGTGGCCCGGGCGGTGCCGATCGGGGCGCTGGCGCACCGGCTCGGGGTGAAGCCGGCGACGCTGCGCAAGTGGGAGCGGGCCGGGATTCTGGCGCCGGAGCGGGACCGGGCCACACGCCAGCGGGTGTACGGGCCGGCCGACGTGCGCGACGCAGAGCTGGCGCACCTGCTGCGGCGGGGCGGGTACCTGCTGGCGCACATCGCGGCCGTGGTCCGTCAGGTGCGGGCGGCGGGCGGGCCGGAGGCGCTCGCGGAGACGCTTGGCACGTGGCGGGAGCGGCTCACGGCGCGGGGCCGGGCGATGCTGGCGGCGGCGGGGCTGCTGGACGAGTACCTGCGGACCGTCGACGGGCAATAAAGGAGTCCGGCATCCACGGGGGAAGATGCCGGACTCATCGATCATGTTAGCTGCGCCGCGGGGTTCGCGCCAGCCGTACCGGCGACAGTCACACGTTTGTCACAGTGGTCCGGCCGTTCAGCGGCCCTGGAGCTGCCGGACGAGCTCGACGTACTGCTGCTGGGCCTCCTCGGGGGCCGTCCCGGCGACGGACTTCCACGCGTCGAACTTGGCCCGGCCGGTGAGGTCGAACATCCCGGGCCGGCTCCCGCTCGCGTCGCCCTGGGTGCCCTGCTTGTACAGCGCGTACAGCTTCAGTAACACATCGTTGCCGGGCCGCGCCCCGAGCTTCTTCACGTCGACCTGGGCCCGCTCGAAATCCTCGCTCACCGCCATGGCTGAGACCCTATCCCCGCGCCGCGAGCCACGCACCGAACTCGCTCGCGACGATGCGCTGGTCGTGCACGCCGGTCGCGGCCTCCGACGCGAGCCACACGATCGGCGCGCCCATGATCTCCGGTTCGAGCAGCCGCATCCCGGCCGGGCGCGGGCCGGGCGGCACCATGCCCGTCGCCGTCGGGCCGCCGGGCAGCAGCACGTTCACCGTCACGGGGGTGTCGCGCAGGTCGGCCGCCATCACCCGGGACAGGGCCTCGCTGCCGGCGCGGGAGGGGCCGTACGGGGCGAAGCCCGCGCGGGTCATCGTCGACTCGCTCACCGAGATGTTCACGACCCGCCCGCCGCCGGCCGCCAGCAGGCGCGGCACGACGGCCCGGGCGACCAGGAAGTAGCCGGTCAGGTTGGTGTCGACGACGGCGCGGAAGCCGTCGGGCGGCACCAGCCAGAAGGGCTGCGGCTCGGTCAGGAACGCCGGGTTGACGGTGCGCATGCCGAGGCCCGCGTTGTTGACGAGCAGGTCGATGCCGCCGAGGCGGGTCCAGGCCGCGTCCACCGCCGCGGTCACCGAGGCCTCGTCGCGCACGTCGAGGGCGAGGCCGAACGCCGCGCCCGGCAGGGTCTCGGCGACGGCGGCGGCGTGTTCGCCGGAGCGGCCGGTGAGCGCGACCGTGGCGCCGTTCGCCGCGAGCGCCGCGGCCATCGCGCGGCCCAGGCCGCTCGTCCCGCCGGTCACCAGGATTCTTGTCGCGACAGTCACGTAGCCGACGGTAGCGGTCGCGATTCTTCGCGGGGTCTCCACCGGGGCTTCACGCGGGTAGGGGAGGATACGGGGCATGACCGCAGCGGAGCGCGCCGGCGACATGCTGACCGGGTGGGTCGACCGCCTGCCGCCCCGGCTGCGCCGGCTGCTGCCGCGCGAGCTGGCCGGCTTCGCCATGCTCGGCGCGTTCACCTTCTCGGTCGACCTCGGCCTGCTCATGCTGCTGCGCCGCACCACGCACCTGCCGATCCCGGTCGCGGTGTCGATCGCCTACCTGGCCGCGTTCGGGCTGAACTTCGTGCTCAACCGCACGGTGAACTTCCGGTCCCACGCGCCGGTGGGCCGCCAGGTGGTCCGCTTCGCGGTCGTGGCCGTCGGTGACTACTGCATCACCGTCGGCGTCTCCTCCGGGCTGTACGAGCTGGGCCTGGACGTGCGCGTCGCCCGCGTGCTCGCCGCCGGGATCGTCGCCGTGTTCACCTACACGCTCTCGCGCTGGTGGGTGTTCCGGGACCGGCCGCCGGTCGCCGTGCCCGAGACGGCGCTGGCGGCTATGGCTTCGGGCGCTCCTTCCGGCCCGCCTCCAGCAGTGCGATGACCTCGGCGATGCGCCGCGCCCGCTCGTCGGGGCGGCGCTTCGTGGCCTCGATCCAGCGCACGTACGCCTTGCGGTAGAACTGCGCCAGCGCGTCGAAGTACGCCCCGGCCGCCGGGCTCGCGGCCAGCGCGGCGGCGAAGTCCTCGGCCAGGTCCGCCCGCTGCGGACCCTCGGGCTCCAGGTCGGCCTCGACCGCGGCCCCGGCCGGGACGCAGGCGGCCGGGCCGAACGTCAGCGCGAACCCGTCGCCGGCCCGCTCGATGCTGCCCCGGACGCGGTGGCCGCCGATGGTGCCGCCGACCAGGTGCCGGGCCTTGGTGCCCCACAGCGCATCGGGGTCGAACGGCACCGGCACGACGACGCGGCCGCCGGATCCGGCGACGGGCGTGGTGGTGAAGCGCATGCAAGTACCGTAACGGCTCAGTGCCCCCGGAAGGCCTCCTCCAGCCACCAGGAGCCGCGCGCGGCGGTGACCTTGGCGTCGATCAGGATCGGCCGGTCGCGGGGGCCGGCGAGCCAGTCGCGCACCGCGCCCAGGTCCGCCGGCGAGCGGACCACGACCCCGGCGCAGCCGTAGCCGCGCGCGATCGCGGCCAGGTCGGTGTCCGGGAAGGTCACGGTGCCGAGCGGGTGCCCGTGCGGGCCGAAGTGGTGCACCTCGGCGCCGTACGCGGCGTCGTCGTACACCACGATCACCATCGGCAGCCCGAGCCGCACGACGGTCTCCAGCTCCGAGATGCCCATCAGGAAGCCGCCGTCGCCCAGCGCCGCCACCGGCAGCCGGTCCGGCCGGGCCACGGCGGCGCCGATCGCGGTGGCCAGGCCCAGGCCGATCGACTGGAACGCCTGCGTGAAGCAGAACCCGGGGGCGTCGGGCACGGACAGGTACATCGACGGGTAGCCCATGAAGTTGCCGGAGTCCACGCCGACCGTGCGCTCGGCCGGGAGCAGGTCGTCCAGCGCGATCGACAGCGTCCGCGGGTCGATGCGCCCGTCGCCCGAGGCGTCCTCGAACGGCACGTCCCGCCAGTGCACGCTCGGCAGCGGCGCCGTCCGGCAGCCGGCCGCGGCGGGGACCAGCGCGAGCGCCGCCGTGGCCGTGGCCGCCGCGTCGCCGAGCACGCCCAGGCCGGTGTGCAGCGCGTCCGGGTCGACGTCGACCTGGGCCACCGCCGCGCCCGGGCCGATGAGCCTTCCGTGCCGGGTGGTCCACATGTTCAGCGAGCAGCCCCACGCCACGACCGCGTCGGCCCCGGCGATCCGCTCGGCCGCGGCCGGGGAGGCGAACCCGCCGGCCACGTCGAGGTACCACGGATCGCCGTTGAACAGCCCCCGGGCCACCGCCGACGTGGCGAGCAGCGCCCCGCACCGCTGCGCCAGGGCCGCGATCGCCGCCGCGGCCCCGGGCGAGCGGGCGCCGCGCCCGGCGATGAACACGGGCCGGCGCGCGCCGGCGATCAGCTCCGCCAGGGCCCGCACCGACGCGGGATCCGGCAGGTGTACCGGCGGCAGGGGCTCTGTGTGCGGTACGACATCCGGGGCATCCGCGGCCTGCACGTCCAGCGGCAGGCTCACGAGCACGGTGCGCCGCTCCGTGCGGGCCCGCCGGGCGGCCCGCAGCACGTCGGCCACGGCCGAGGCCGGGGTCGCCGCGCGCTCGAAGGCGGCGCCGATGCCGGCCGCCAGCGCCGCCTGGTCGAGCCGGAAGTTCGAGCGGGCCCCGGCCGCGCCGGTGTCGGCCGCGAGCACCACCATCGGCGTGCGGCTCTTGGCCGCCTCGGCGATGCCGGTGAGCGCGTTCGTCACGCCCGGACCCTGGTGCAGGGTCAGCACGCCGAGCCGGCCGGAGGTGCGGGCGTACGCGTCGGCCATCACCGCCGCCCCGCCCTCGTGCCGGGCCGCCACGAACCTCGCGCCGGCCGCCACGAGGGCGTTGGTCAGGTGGAAGTTGCCGCTGCCGACCACCCCGAAGACGAACTCCGGGGCCAGGGCCCGGCCGATGGCCTCGGCGACGAGCACGTCAGCGCTCGACCAGGGCGAGCACGCGCGCCGGGCTGCCGGAGCCGCGCACGATCGGCAGCGGGCCGGCGACCACGACCGCGCCCCGTGCCGGCAGCCGGTCCAGGTTGCGCAGCTGGGTCAGCCCGTACTTGCCGGCGCCGAGCAGGAACGAGTGGCAGGGGAACGGCGGGTCGAACGAGTGCGCGGCGCCCGCGTCGGTGCCGACGGTCTCCACGCCCATGCCGATGATCGGCGTCTGCTCCGCCAGCCACCGCGCGCAGGCCGGGGAGACGCCGGGGGTGTTGCCGGCGTTGAGGTACGCGGCGTCGTCGTCGCCGCGAGCGTCCCAGCCGGTGCGGTACAGCAGCCAGCCGCCGTCGGGCAGCGGCCCGTGCTCGGCCGTCCAGGCCTGGACGTCCTCGATCTCGAGCAGGTAGCCGGGGTCGGCGGCGGCCCGGCCGGCCTTGTCGATGACCACGGCCGGCGCGAACAGCTTCTGCGCCGGCACCTGGGCGACGTCCTCGCCGTCGCGGCCCGTCACCCAGTGGATCGGCGCGTCGAAGTGGGTGCCGGTGTGCTCGCCGGAGCGGAAGTTGTTCCAGTACCAGGCCGGCCCGCGCTCGTCGTACCGGCTGATCTCCTCGGACTCGAAGCGCCAGGTGTTGCCGAAGGGCTCGGGCAGCTGCAGGATCGGCGTGTCCCCGCTCAGCGGCGCGGTCAGGTCGACGACCTCGATCGAACCGGACGTGACGGCCTGCACCAGATCGTTCAGGAGCGACATGCCGCGACCGTAGGGTCCGGCCCGAGCCCTTCGCAAGGGTCAGTACACGAACGGCCACCCCGCGGAGTCGTAGCCGACGAGGTTGATGCCCAGGTAGGACGCGCCGCTGTTGGCGTAGTAGTGGTAGAACAGCACCTCGCCGTCGCTGTCGGCGAGCACCGCCTGGTGGCCCGGGCCGTGGATGCTGCCGTGGGTCGCCAGCACCTGGGTGCCGCCGCCGGAGGTCATCGCGGTGCCGTTGCGGTCGGTGTACGGCCCGGTGATGCTGGTGGATCGGCCGACCATGATCCGGTAGGTGCTCGACGCGCCGCGGCAGCACAGGTCGAACGACACCCACAGGTAGTAGTAGCTGCCGTGGCGGAAGATGTACGGCGCCTCGATCGCCGTCGACGAGCCGGTCCGCTGGGCGATCGACCGTACCGTCGAATCCGCCCGCAGCCCGGTCGACGGGTTGATCTTGACCAGCTTGATGCCGGTCCAGAACGAGCCGAGCGACAGCCACCAGCCGCCGGATGCGTCCACGACCAGGTTCGGGTCGATCGCGTTGTAGTTACTCGACGTGGTCGTCTCGATGACCAGGCCCTTGTTGCTCCACGAGCCCGACGCGCCGGTGCTGCTGGTGGCCAGGAAGATCGCCGAGTGGCTCGAGCCGAAGGTGGAGGCGGCGTAGTACATGTAGTAGGTGCCGTTGTGGTACGAGATGTCGGGCGCCCACAGCTGGTTGCTGCCGCCGGTGTACGGCAGGGTCCACGACGCCCCGCTGGGGAACGCGGCCCCGGCGTTGCGCCAGGCGGTGCGGTCCGACGAGGTCTTGAGCTGGATGTTGGCTCCGGTGTACGCCACGATGTAGCCGCCCGCGGGCGTCTTCACCGCCGAGGGGTCGTGCGTGCCGGTGTTGCCGGTGACGGTGCCCGGGTTCGGATACGACGCCGGGGGACTGGTGGGTGCGGCGGCGGCGAGCGGGGCGGTGGCGGCGTCGACGTCGGCGGCGCCGGCGGCGCTCGCGATCAGGGTGGCCGCGATGGCAGTCGCGAGCCACAGGCGCCTGGACTTCAGCAGGGACATGGCGGTATCTCCTCGAATGTTAGCGCTCACATATTCGAGCCCTAACATCGAAGGTTGTCAAGTTGTCCTGAAACTTACCAGCGCTGCACGGTGGCGGCGGAGTTGCGTGTGATGCTCTCCGAGCTGGTGTGGTGGAACACCGAGGACACCGCGACCCGGCCGGGGCCGATGAGCCGCAGCCAGACGTTGCGCTGGCTGAACGACGAGCGCCACGAGATGCGCTGGGTGCCGCGCGGGTACTCCAGGTGCAGGTGGGCCTGAACCGAGACGTCGCGGTACAGCAGCGCCCCCGGCTGCACCAGGATCGTCTCGCCCGCGGCCAGGTCGCGCAGGAACGTGTTGCCCGGCGAGTGCAGCAGGAGCAGTCCCGGGCCCTGCTGGGCGGAGAACAGGTCGCCGTACTGCCCCAGCGGGTAGTGGGTCTCGCGGTCGTCGCCGGTGCCGGTGTCGTACCAGACGCCGGTCGGCTGCCAGGTGTACGTGACGTTCCCGGTGGCGGTGAGGAACCGGTGCTCGCGGGTCCACACGTGCCGGCCCGGGGCCAGCGGCAGCGCGATGAGCTCGCCCGGGCGGTCGCCGGAGAGCGCCAGCCGGCCCGGCCCGCGGGCCTCGATCATGATCAGCGGCAGCCCGGCCAGCATCCGGTTCCAGCCGCCGGCGAGCGAGGTGTTGCCCAGCCGCACCCCGGGCTCGGTCCACAGCAGCGCGTGGTGGGCGAAGTAGATCCACTCCTGGCCGGACAGGGTGAAGTCGGCGACCGGGACGTACCGGCCCTCGAGCTGCACCCGCGACTGCCCGAACTGGATGCGCGCCATGTCCTTGATCGGCGGCTGCTCGATCCAGCCCGAGCGGGACACGACCTGCCGCACGTCCAGTGCCGCCCCGCAGCTCGGGCAGGACGGGCCGCCGGGCGGGTGCGGCATGCGGCAGTACCGGCAGACGACGTACCCCTCGGTCATCGCGCCCTCATTCCGAGTGGTGGTGCACGTACATCGACTGGATCCCGACACGGCCGGGGCCGGTCATCTCGGCCAGGTACATCCCGCGGCGCATCAGCCCCGTCTTGACCGGCATCTGCACCGCCTGCATGCCGACGGCGGCGTCCTTGTAGAGGAACCCGCCCGGCTCGACCAGGATCTTCTCGCCCGGGCGCAGGTAGCGCTCGAACACGTTGCCGTAGCCGTGCAGCACCAGCAGTCCGGGGGCGGCGGTGGTGACGAAGCGGTCGAGGTACATCCCGTTGCCGCCGTGCAGCACGTTGGCCAGGCCCTGGATGCGGATGAAGTCGTAGCCGATCGTGTGCGTGGCGAGCAGGAACGCGTGGCCGCGCACGTCGAGCTCCATGCCCGGGTGCAGCGGCAGCACCACGAGCTCGCCGGGGGAGTCGCGGGAGAAGGCGACCCGGCCGGGACCGTGGGCGAGGGTCAGCACGAACGGCATGCCGCCGAACACGCGGCGCATCCCGCCGCCGGTCGGCATGGCGGTGACCGGGGTCTGCTCGTCCTTCCACAGCAGGACGTGATGCTCGAAGTACACCGCGTCGCCGGGGGCGAGCGCCATGTCGATGACGGGGACGAGCTCACCCTCGACCTGGGCCACCGAGTTCGAGAACCGGAACTCGGTCATGTCCCGCAGCCGGGGCGCCTCGCGCCAGCCCGAGTCGCTCACCACGTTGGCGACGTCGAGCGGCGCACCGCACGTCAGGCAGGAGGTGGAGCCGGGCGCGTTCTGCACCCGGCACCACTGGCATTCGATCCGCTCCACGCGGGGGACGCTAGCGGCCGAAGCTGAGAGAACGCTTTACTCGGCGAGTTGCACGTCGTGCTCGTCCTCGTGCGCGCCGCGCTGGGCCGGCAGCAGCTCGCCCGCGACGGCCGACCCGTCCTGGATCTCCTGCGGCGTGGCCACCTGCGGCTGCCCGACCCACAGGGCGCGCATCTGCTGCTGCATGAAGCCGGTGAGGCGGGAGCGGTACTCCTGGTCGAAGCGCTCCAGCGCCTCGATCTGCCCCTGCAGCGCCTGCCGCTTCGAGGTCAGGCCGCCGACGACGTCCTCGTAGATCTGCTCGGCGCGCTGCTTGATGTCGTACGCGTTGTCCTGCGCCTCGCGCACGATGTCCTCGGCCCGGGCCTGGGCGTCGGCGAGCACCTCGCCGGCGTTGCGCTCCGTGTCCGCCGCGTAGGCCTCGGCCTCGCGGGCGATCTTCTCGGCGGCACTGCGGGCCCGGCCCAGGATCTTCTCGGCCTCGTCGCGCAGCGCGCCCGCCTGGGCCTGCGCGTCGGAGATGATCTGGTTGGCGTTGGCGTGCGCCTCGCCCCGGATCTGCTCGGCCTCGTTGATCGCGGTGTTGATGTGCTCCTCGGCGGTGCGCTGGGCCATGGTGAGCACGGCGAGCGCCTTGGCCTGTTCGCCACCCATGCCCGGCACCTCGCCCGGCTGCTGCATGACGCCCGGGCCAGCCATGCGGTCGTCGTACTGTCGCATCCCGTTCTGCGTCATGGTCCCTCGTCCTCTCGCCGAATGCCTCGCGCACACTACCCGAGATGCGCAAGCCCGCGGTACCGCCGAATCGTCCTTTAGCAGGACCGAAGCTCGCCGCTTCCGGGGTTCTTCGTCGATGGCGATCTCTCGATGTGATCCGGATCATCGTTGCCCATGGTGCAGGTGATCCCGGTGGGGTTCCACGGCTCGCGGACCGCCGCCGGCCCGCTCACGCTCGGTCAGCTCAACGTCGCGAAGTGGCTCGCCGACGCCCCGGACGCGCCCGCGGCCCGGCTCGAGCAGCACCTGCCGGTCCCGCCGGGCGCGACCCTGGCGGCCGTGGTCGCGGCCCTCGGCGCGCTGGTGAGCCGGCACGAGGGGCTGCGCAGCCGGTACACCCTCGGCGACCCCGGTTCGCAGCAGGTCCTGGACTCGGGCAGCGTCCCTTTGGCGGTATATGCGGAGCTTCCGGCGGATCTCGGCCCCGTCTCGGCCTCCGAGCCGGTGCGATTCGCGGTTTCATTGGCTCAAGGCGCGCTGACGGCCGTCTACTCGCACATCGCCGTCGACTTCCAGGCGCTCATGGTGCTGGAGCGGGAGTTCGACGCCCTCATCCGCGGCCAGGAGCTCGCCGACGTCGTCCTGCAGCCGCTCGACCGCGCCGAGGCCGAGCGCGCCCCGGCCCGGCGCCGGCGGCAGGAGCAGGCGCTGCGGCACTGGTTCCGGCACGTGGAGGCCGCGCCCGCGCACCTCTACGCCCGCCCGCGGGCCGACCCGGCCGCCGGCTCGGGCGCGTGCGGCATGTCGTCGGAGGCGGCGGCCCGGGCCCTGGACCGGATCGCCGCCCGCACCCGCACGAGCCGCCCGACGATCGTGCTGGCCGCGTGGTGCGCGCTGCTGGCGCGCCGGACCGGGTACGACATCTGCCGTTTCGTGATGCTCTCGGCCAACCGCTTCGAGTCCGGGCTGAGCGAGTTCGTCGGCACCCTGGCCCAGTCGACGTTCGTGGCCGTGGACACCGCGGGCGCCGCCTTCGACGAGCTGATCCGCCGCACGTTCGGCGCGGTCCTGCAGGCGGGCGTGAACGGGGCCTACCACGTGTACCGCCAGGACGAGGGAACCTTGTCCCGGATGGCCGAACGCGGCCTGGCGCCGAGCTTCGAGCCCCTGTTCAACAGCGTCATCGTCGACACGCGCGGGTTCGACGCCCCGGCGGCGGACTCCGACCCGGCCCCGACCGACCTGCTGTGGGTCGACATGCCCCCGACGAACATCCTGCTGCGCTTCGACCTCGGCCGCGCCGACGACGTGCTGGTGGCCCGCGTGTGGACGGGCGACACCGGGCGCGTTTCGCCGGCGGAGGCGCGGGAGCTGCTGCTGGCCCTGGAGCGGTTGCTCGTTGCGGCGGCCCCGAACGACCTGGAGCCCGGCGCCGTGGTGGAAGCGCTGGCGGTGGGCGCGATCGAGCGGCCGGCGGGGTGGCACCTCGTCGACGGCTGCTGGGTGGACGTGGCCGAGGTGCAGCGCCTGCTGGACGACGCGCTGGGCGCGGGGGTGGCGCGGCTCGCGGACGGGCCGGAACTGACGGCCGTCGTGCTGGATGCGTCGCTGAGTCCTGCGGAGGCGCGGCGGCGCTGCCTGGCCCTCCTGCCCGGCCGCCACGCGGCGATGGTTCCGCGGGCCTTCGCCCAGGGGTAGGGCGACACGCGCTCCTCAGGTTGATCACAGGCGTGTCGGTGATGCTCGCACCATGGTGCGTGTCGCGATCATGGCCGTCGGCCGCTGGGGGGACCTTGCGCCGTACGCCGGGCTCGGGGTGCGGCTCCAGCAGGCCGGGCATCGGGTCACGGTCGCCGCCGACGGGCGGTTCGAAGGGTACCTGCGCGGGCACGGGCTCGGGTTTCACCGGCTGCCGCTCGAGGCGCTCGCCGCGACGCTGTTCCCGGGGCGTCCGGCGCCGGACTGGGACCAGCTCGCCGCAGCGATGCTCGACGCCGCCCGGGCGGCCGATCTGCTGCTCCTGACGTCGTTGACCTCGTTCGGCGTGCACATCGCCGAGGGGCTGGGCCGGCCGGGCCTCGGGGTGTACCGGCGGCCGGTGACGCCCTCGTCGGCGGTCAGGGGGCGGCCGTACCGCGCCGCCGTCGACCGGCTGCGCGCCGGGCTCGGGCTGCCGCCCGTCACCGCCCGCGCGTTCCAGGCGCGGCGCCGGCCGATCTGTTTCGGCTACAGTCCGATCGTCGTCCCGCCGCCCGAGGACTGGCCGCCGTGGTACCGCGCCGTCGGGTTCTGGTGGCCGCCCGGCGATCCCGGCTTCACGCCCGACCCCGCGCTGCTGGACTTCCTCGCCGCCGGGCCGCCGCCGGTGTACGTCGGCCTCGGCGACCGGTCCGACCTCGTCGTCAAGGCCGTGCGCAAGGCGAAGGTGCGCGCGCTCGTGCACGAAGGGGCCGGCGGCGACGACGTGCTCGCCATCGGGGACGTGCCGCACGAGTGGCTGTTCCCGCAGACGGCCGCCGTCGTGCACCACGGCGGCGCGGGGACGACGGCGGCCGGGCTGCGCGCCGGTGTGCCCGCGGTGCCGGTGCCCTTCCGCGCCGACCAGCCGTTCTGGGCGCAGCGCCTGACCGCCCTCGGCGTGACGCCCGGGCCCGTGCCGCGGCGCCGGTTGACCGTGGACCGGCTGGCCGCGGTGCTGAGCGCGGCGGTCGGCGATCCCGTGTACCGCCACCGGGCCGAGGCCCTCGCCGCGCGGCTGGCGCCGGAGGACGGCGCCGCCCGGGTGCTGCGTGCAATTGATCTATACGTGTAAATCAGTCGAATCATCCGAGGGGATTCCGGCACCCGCTTGGTTAGCGTCCGGGGCGTGCACGCCTCGCAGCTCGTCGTGGTCGGCTCCGGCCTGCTCGCGCTCGCGGTCTCGGTGATCCTGTGGCCGGTCGTGGGGTACGCGATCACGCTCGCGCACGAGGGCGGCCATGCACTGGCGGCCTCGATGATGGGCGGCACCGTCGACTACCTGAACATGGACCGGGGCCGCGGCGGCGAGACCAAGGCCAGCGGGCTCGGGCCGGTGGGCGGGTTCCTGATGGGCATCGCGGGGTACACCGGGCCGTCCGGGTTCGGGGTCGGAGGGGCGCTGCTGCTCGCGCACGACCAGGTGCGGCTGGTGCTGTGGCTGAGCGTGCTGTTCCTGCTGGCGGCGCTGTTCGCGTCGGGCACATACGTCGCCCGGTTCACCGTCGTCGTGGTCGGGGCGCTCGCCGTGCTCCTGATACGCAAGGGCTCGGCGGGGCAGCAGGTCTTCTTCACGTACACCTGGATCTGGTTCCTGCTTTTGGGCGGCTTCGGGCACGTCCTGGTGCTGCAGCGCATCCGCGCCGAGGGCGACCCCGGCTCCGACGCCCTCCTGCTGCGTCGGATGACGTTCCTGCCGGCCTCGCTGTTCTCCGGCTTCTTCTGGCTGGTGAGCGTGTGCGCGCTGCTGTTCGGGGGCGCGGTCCTGCTGCGGCTCTACCACGCGGGGCCGTGAGCGGGGCCCGGTGCGTGCCGGGCCCCGCCGTTGCGCTACTGCCGGAAGTTCTGCGCCGTGTTGTCGCTCGTGCAGTGGAACTGCTGGATCTGGGCCCCGTCATCCGACGAGCCCCACGCGACGTCCAGGCACAGCTCGCTGTTGACGTTGAAGAGCGTCTTGGCGTCCGGGAAGTCGCCGTCGCCGATGAACCAGATCATGCTGCGCGCGTTGTTGTCCTTGCACGTCCACTGCTGGACCACCGACCAGTCCGCGGTGGCGCCGTCCCGGGCGTCGAGGCACTGGCCGGTCTGCTGGTTCACGATGTGGTAGCCCGTGTTCCCGATGGTGATGCACCAGAAGCACCACCACGGGGGCTCGCCGCCGTTGTACGTGACGTAACCGACCGACTCGAACCTCCAGTTCTGCAGGGCGGCGCCCCGGCACGTGCTCTGCTTGACCGGGTCGCCGGCCCACTCGACGTGCCCGGTGGGCTCGGTCGGCTCGAAGCACTTGTTGCTGCCGACGTTGATCAGCGGCAGCGGCGGATCGTCAGCGTTCGCCGGGGACGGGGCCGGCGCCACGATGAGCATCGTGGCCACCAGGGCCGCCAGCAGCGACGCGAAGGTACGTCGTAGCTTCATGCCCCTTCGGCGTTCCAGCGCGTTCCAGCCGCGGTCCTCGTGTCGCGTCCGGCTGCAGGTTGCGGATGATCAAAGCATCGACCCCAACGCCCCAGGTCGGTCACGGTACGGTGAATTGGAGCGTCCCGCCTTCCGGGGTTGCCCTTCCGTTACGTGTCCAGACGGCTGCTTCGGCGCCCACATCAAGGGCCAAGTGCAGTGTCAGGGACCAGGGTCCTGGTGGGAACGCCTTGCCGCCGGTACGCGCCAGTACGGCGTGTGAGCCGTCGGCGCTCCAGGCGAGCACGGCGTCGTTCAGGGCAGAGGTGGGATGCGGGCCCATTGGGGTCAGTGACCAGGTCAACCGTTCCCACGGCAGCGGCTCGGGCAGGTCCAGCACGAGCGCGACGGTACGGCCGTGGTCGGCGACGGTGAGTACCTCGACCACGGGGGGTGCCGGCCGGTACGCCAGAGCGAGGGCGGCGGCCAGGCTGTCGTAGCTGTCGGCGGCTTCGGCGTGTTGCCGCTGCACCGCAGCGCCGGCGGCGGCGATCAGCGCCTGCAGGTCCACGGGGTTGTTGGCCGAGACCGCCGCGGCCAGCTCCTGCCGGGCACTGGTGAGATCTGCGGCGGCGCCCGCCAATCCGTTGGCAGCGTCACAGGTGCGGCTCGCCAGTGTACTGGTGTCCACAGTGGCCGGTGCCGGCCAGGTCGTCCCGGTGAAGGTGGCCAGCATCTCGGGAAGGCCGGGGTGGGCCGAGGTGGTGAACCGCCAGGAGTACACGGTCGTGGCTGGTGCGGAGCGGACCACGAGGTCGCGCATCTGGCAGCCCAGTGGTGCGCGGATCCCGGACAGGAGACCGAACCGGCCCGGGCCGGCCGCGGCCGGTACGGTGACCTCCAGGTCGCCGATGCGTGCCGTGACGGTGTCGCTGGTGCAGGTCAGGGCCAGGGCGTAGTCGACCCCGGCGGTGACGGCGCCGTCGTCGTGCCACAGCACCGCGTGCGAGCCGGTGGATGTGGCCGACACCAGCTGCCGGCCGCCGCCGACGGTCAGCTCGAGTGCCACCCACCGGTCCGGCCCGCTGTGCCCGGCGACGAGCCCGAAGCTGCCCGGCCCGGCGGGGCGGGCGGTGCACGCGACGGTACAGGCGGCCACGTCGGGGTCACCGGCCAGCGCCACCACGGCCCCCAGTTCGATGGCTGGGCGGGCGATGGTGGCGATACCACCGGCGGCGGTACAGCTGTTCGCCCCGGATCCGGTGCTCAGTACCTGCTGCTCGAACGCGGCCAGGTCGGTGAACGGGTCGGTGAACAGCGGCCGGGTGGCGCTCAACCGGGCGGTCAGCGCGCGTCGCGCCGGCAGCAGCGTCCCGGCCGGCAGCGCGGCGTGCAGCAGGTCGTCGCCGCGCACCGTACCGGCGCCCGGCGTGCCCAGGCAGCGGGTCAATCGGGTCAGCCAGGCGGCGTCCGCGTCGGTGACGGTGGTTGTGGGCGCCTGTTGCCAGGCACAGTCGAGCACGATGTCGGCGCCGGTACCGTCGCGTACCGGCTGCCCGTCCTCGCCGTACAGTCGCAGTGTCAGGTCCCCGCCGTACAGCTGGGGTACCGCGTCGGTGCGGAAGGTGGCGCTGAGGTCGTAGGCCCGGAACACCGGCGCCGCGCCGGGATCGGGCACGGTTCGTTGCAGGTATGGCGTCAGGTCCGCCAGTACTCCGCCGAAGGGGAAGCCCGTAGCCGGTACCGGGGGCGGGCGCAGGCGGTCCGGCGGGATGGCCGGTGGCCCACCGGTCTGGAACCGCACGGTGTGGGTGTACGTCGTGTCATGGACCGGGGTTCCGTCGGCGCTGGCCAGCCGGGCCCGGGTGGTGACCTCGAGCAGGTAGTGGCAGTCGGGCTCGAAGATCGGCTGGGTGTCGGCCCAGCGTTGCCGGGCGGTGGTCAGCCGGGCGGTCTGCTCGGCGGCCGGGGTCCGCGCGGCCGCCGCCGGGAGCCAGCACAGCGCCGCCAGTCCGGCCTCGATCCCGATCGCCGGACTGGCCCCGATCGCGTCGACGGTGACCGCCTGCAACGCCTCGCCGGTCACGGTCAGGTCGCCGCCCTGACCCGCCGGCATCTCGCGCGTGGCGACGACGGTGCCGGCATTCCAACCGCTGAGCACCACCGGGCCGGCGATGGCCGCGACCTGTGCGGTGACCTCGGCCGCCGGTTCGGGAAGGGTGACCCATAGCCGCGACAGGGGTAGCCGCTGGCCCAGCTTCAGTACGTGCCCGACGACTGGGAGGTTGACCACGGTGGGTGCGGCGGCGGCGGACAGCACCGCCCCGTCCTGGAGCCACAGCCTGGGCATGACGGTACCGGCGCTCTGGTCGGTCCAGGTCAGGCAGATCGGCTCCGGTGGCGCCGAGTCGCACGGCCAGTCGGGCTGGCCGGCGAGGAAGTCGTCGGTCCAGCGCCGTGAGCTGAAGCGGGTGAAGGCGAACGGGCTGCGGGCCATCAGTTGCAGCCGCGATCCGGCCACACCCGAGGCCGAGGCGGCGTCCGGGGTCCATGTCCCGAAGACGGTGCCGGTGACGTCCTGCCAGCCGGTGTCGGGTCGGCTGCGCCGGCGCCGGGACAGGGTGAGCCCGGTGATGGAGTAGTCGGCGGTGTAGTCGCCGATCACGGTGGTGGGTGCCGACGCCGGCGGGTTGTCGGCGATCGCGGTCGGGTCGCCCATCGGCTGGCCGAAGGTGAGCAGGACCCCGGCGTCGAGTGGCACCAGCGGCGCGTCGGCGTCGGGGTCCGGCTGCGTGCCGTCGATCACAGGCGGCCAGGTTTCGGTACACAGTGGATGCTGGGCCAGCGCGCCCGACCACGGGTCCTCGACCAGCGGTACGGCCGGCTGGCGCCAGCTCAGCTCCAGGTCGACGTCCAGATCCTTCAGCGGGGGTGGAAGTTCGACCGTCACGGCCAGCCGGCCGGCGACCTCGTACGGGCTGGGCGCCTTGCCGGTCAGCCGGGACCGCACGGCCAGCCCGACCCCGAACGGGCCGAGGGCGACCTCGGCTGTGCCGCCCAGGTGCAGGGTCCCGGTCAGCTGGGCGGGGTGTTTCGACAGCGTCGCGGCGGCGCTGATCCAGCTGCGTACCTCGATGCTGGCCGGGCCGTAGCGCCACCGGTCCCCCCAGGACACGCCCAGCCCGGTGGCGATGCCGTCGGCGCCGAGCATCAGCCACGCGTCGGCGTGGAACAGGGACAGGACCTCGGCGCGGATCCGGGCCGAGGCCGGGGTGTCCTTGCCGATCCAGACGTGCCACGCGTCGGAGCGGTCGAAGTCGAAGAACGCCTCGGTGGCGGCGGCGATCGAGAGCACCACCGGCACGCTCCAGGATGCGTCGATGCCCAGCTGCAGGGTGGCCGCCCGGCCGTCCAGTGCGGCCAGCAGCCCCAACGTGCCCTCCTGCGCCGCGGAGCCCGACAGCGCCGGGGGGATCTTGAGCAGGTCCGCGGTGCCCTGCAGCAGCAGCACCGGGCCGGGCAGTACGGCGACCAGCAGCGCGCGGGTGTTCACCGAGAACCCGGCGTCCGGCAGGGTACCGATGCTGGCGCCGGCACCGATCGCCCACGTGGTGGTCTCGGGCGCCCACTTGCTCGGTTCGGTGGCGCTGAATTCCACGGGGCCCTGCTTGTACCAGCCGTACCAGTCGCCGCCGGTGGCCGTCGGGGCCATGTTGACCGCCAGCAGCCCCTCCAGGCCGTACAGGGCGGTACCGGTGGCACCCAGCGGCAGCGGCAGGTCCACGCCCAGGTGCAGGAAGGCGTACACACCAGTGTCTTTGCGCCCGATGGTCAGACCGGCGTCGATACCGATGTCCAGCGGGTCCAGGCCCAGCCGTAGGGCGCCGGTGAACGCCTTCGCCCCGGAGTCGTCGGTGACCAGTGCGACCTCGCCGGCGAACTCGGCCACACCGGCCACAGTGAACCCGACTGCCAGGCCGTCCAGGGTGAGCTGCGGCGCCTGGGCCGGGTCGGCGGGGTCCCAGAGCACCCGCAGCCCGCGCGCACTCGCCCCGGCCGGGAGCAGCTCGGTCAGGCGTAGCGAGCCGTCCACGCCCACCCAGCGGCGGCCGTCGTCCTCGGTACCGAATCCGATGCGGGTGATCTCCATACCGAAGCCGTACAGGTCCAGGGCGATCGGCTGGGGGAGGTCGATCCACCCGCCGGCGACGTGCACGTGCCCGTCCGGGGCGATCCGCAGGTCCTGTATCGCGATCGTCGGCCAGTCCAGCGCCGGCGCGCCGACCACGAGGTCCAGCTCCCCGGTGACCAGCAGCCCGGTACCGTCGCCGTCGCGGACCAGGCCGAGGCCGTCCAGCCGGAGGTTCGCCACACCAGGGATGGACAGCTCCGCGATCGCCGGGGTGTTGACCGGCAGAGGCGTGCCGTTCGCGTCGACCGCCCGCGGGGAGTCCGGGGTACCGGTGACCGTCGCGGCGAAGCCGCCGTCGGTGCCGACGGTCAGGGAGGCCGTGAGCAGCTGGTCGAAGAACGGTACGGCCAGCGTCCCCATGACCGCCGCGCCCGTGACCACGTCCTGCTGGATCTGCAGCTCCAGCGAGTCCAGGCCGAACGCGAAGCCCAGCAACGTACCGGCACCCTCTCCGGAGGGGGTCAGCCCGTCCCAGACCGGATCCCAGCTGCCGGTGAAGGCGCCGGAGAAGCCACCGGTACCGATCGCCCCGTCGGCAACCTCGATACTGTCCGGGGTGATGCCCGCCACGTCCAGCCCGTCCGGGAAGTAGACGGTCGCGCTGTCGAACAGCAGGCCGCGGAAACCCTCCACCGCGGTGTCCGGCGGCGGCTGCTCGCCGCTGAACGACAACCGCGCCCCGGTCGCCTCGATGACGAACCCGGTGTCGCCCAGCCGCAGCGGCGGGATCGACAGCGCGACATCCTCGGAGAACGTGATCCCACCGGACCCGTCCAGCTCGGCCACGCCAGCGGTGAACCCGATCGTCGCCTGCGCCCCGGTCGGCTCCCAGCGGCCGGAGCTGTTGTCCACCGGTACCAGGAAGGTGGAGTCGATCACCAGGTCGGCGCCCAGGTCGAGCAGCCGTGCCCGGAACGGGCCGGTCCAGTCGAACTCGACGGTCAGGTCCGAGCCGTCCGCGGCCGGGAGCAGCCGCGCGGTGACGATGTCGATGCCGGGCAGCGCCAGGGTCAGCTCGGTGGCGAGTTCGACCTGGATCACCACGGTGCTCACGCCGCCGGTGATCCGGGTGCTGTGGCCGACCACGGCCAGCTCGGACAGGTCCGGCTTCGGGAACAGGTTCTCCGCCCACCCGGTCAGGTAGTCGGTGACCGGGATCCACATGCCGACGGTCATCGCAGTCTCCCTATGGTTCGAGGTTCCACGGGACCAGGTACCTGTCGTTGAAGTGCCGGTACGACTCCTCCGGCGTGGGTGGACCGCCACCGGCGGCCGGATCGCTTGTCTTCAGTTGAGTCAGATGACCTTCCACCGATGGATAGGTGGCCGTTTGGAGTTGGGGTGCGGGCCAGCCGGTTGGCCCACTGAGTAGCCAGTTACCGGGATTGCCGTAGTAGGCGCTTACCGCATCGGTGAACAACCAGCGGAACATCCGCTGCAACTGCCCCAGGTCATGGTGCTTGTTCCTCAGCCAGTCGTCCAGGTACGCCTGGGCTGGACGGAACCGACCGGAGGCCGGGCCGGTATCGATAGCAAACCCCGGGAATTTCGTGGTATCGAGCAGGTACGTCGCCAGCGCCAGCGCGACCGCACCCTCCACGGCACGGACCTGAGCTGGTGTGAATCTGCTGAGGCTTTGCGGACTTGACGTTGGCGACGCCAGTGCGAGGTAGATCGCGGCCGGGTGACCTACCGAACCATGCTTCTTCAGCGATGTATGGCCGCGACGGTAGGTCTTGACGTATCCCATCAGGCACTCGACGAATTCCGCGAGACCCTCGTCCAGGGCGACGCCGGAGTTGATGACAGCGCCGGCCGTGTGCCCGGGCCACGTCGGTGGCGATCCCTGAATGGTATTCGTGACGGCAATCGCAGCGTAGGTGGCGTTCAGTGTCCCGGGGCTGGGCAGGGCGGATCCCAGCCAGTTGACGATCGCGTGCCCGTACTCGTGGGGAACCACGTTGGAGCAGAACCATGAGCTGTTCGACGGAAGTGTCGTCTCGGTGCGGTCCGGTCTCCTGGCATCAGCCGCCAGGGCCACCGTCACGGCCGTCGAACTCGTAAGCGCCAGCTGGAAATCGTGGCGCTGCGGGAGATTGACCGAGTCGCCTTTGAGCAGGACGACCGCGTCGTGGGTCAGTTTTCCGCACTTCAACGCGTGCAACGCCGCGGCGTAGGCGGTGTTCCCCGTGGCGAAGTTGCTCCTGTCGGCATCCACCACGAACGTCGCCGGCCCTTCGGCGGCGCCGACAACTCCACTGTTGAATCCGACGAAACTCAACGGAACCCTGGCATTGGTCGCCAGGAAGTCCCCGGCCGCGAACACCGGACTTGGTACGTTGCTCCCATCGCTGAGGGCGAACAGTGTCCCGGTGTTGCCGCCGCCCACCGAGGGCAGACCGACGATGAGCGCCAGTCCCACCCGGACCGTGGTGCCCGGCACCACGTCATCGAAGACGACCCCGCTGACCTCGCCGTCGTCGTCGGTGACGAAATAGGCGACCGGGTTCGCGGCAGTCTGATAGAGATCCAACCTGTGGCCGGCGGCGACCGGATAGGTGTCTGTCCTGCTGATGATGTAGGTGGCACCAGACGTGAGGCTGGTTGTCCGTTTGAACCAGTCGACCCGAGGCTGCTGGTACGCGGCGCCCAGGCGCACCTTGGTCCCGATCCAGTACGCCACCGGTTGCGACAACGTGCCCAACTGCAATGCTTCCAAGCCGGTCCACGCGCCTGGCGTGATGCTGTCCCTGGCAGTCCAGCCGGCGCTGTTCCAGACGAGCCGTTGACCCGGTGGATAGACCCGCTTCTCGGTACGCGACAGCCGGATCTGCTGGCCGGCGGGGAACTCTGCCCGGATGTGGAACGTGGCTGTCCGCACACTCGGGCGGGGCACCTCCAGCACGCCGCCCGCGGCGGCCTCGCGCCAGGTCCACTGCGTACCAGTGATCTCACTGCCGAGCAGGCTGTCGATGAGCCGGACCGTGTCCGGCGGCAACGACCGGGGGGCGCCCTTCGGATCGGAGGCCGAGGACTGGTCCACATCCCACACGTCGAAACGCAGGTAGAACCGAACTGGAACGTTGTCGGTGAGAACGCCGCACCCCGCGACGACCGGATGGGCGGGCAAGAGGTCGGGATCGGCGATCGCGAGGGCCGCGAGGCTGGCGGCCGCCGGCAGTGGTGTGCCGTCGGCGCCGAAGGTCCAGACCCGAAGCCGGCTCCAGTCGCCGTCGGCGGTGGCCAGCCCGAGCGCGGTCTCGGCCGGTACCGACTCGGCCCAGGTGCCAGCCATCATCCGTTGTTTCCAGGTGTGCAGCGCGGTGTCGGCACGCTGATCGGGATCGGTCCGGCGGTGGCACTCGTCCGCCCTCGGCTTCACCCCGGGTACCTCGCTGTTGTACCAGCGGTTCAGCAGGCCACCATCGTTGTCTGGATCGACACTGTCTGGATCATCGACCGAGCGGCGGTCGACACCTTCGAGTACCCAGTAGACCGGCACCGGCGAGCCCGGCGGCAACATGTCCGCCAACGGCGACTTTCCATGGAGCGCGCCCACCACCCAGGCGTCCTGATCGAACGGGCCGACGACCTGCGGCCAGCCGTCCTGGACCAGGAGTTGCATAGCGGGTAGGTACGACACCGTCGCCGCCTCTGGGGTGATGATGGTGTCCAATGTGGATGGCGGGCCCTCGGGCGGCGTCTGGAACACCTCGCCAGGCCGAGCCGCGACGTCAACGGCGTCGGGGTCGGTGGCTGCGGTCACTACCACCTCCGTCCGGAGCGAGTCGTACTCGCCGGGTATCGGAAGGATCAGGGGCGGGACGATACCGGCAGAGCTGATCACGGGCCCTCCTCCACGGTCGGTACGGTGACCGGGTTCCACCGGTACCGCTGCTCGTTGCCGGTGATGTCACGGGCCCGGATCCGGTAGGTGGCGGCCCCCGATCCCGGGTCCTCGTCGGTCCAGCCGAATTCGCGCGGCCCCGCGGTGGGGGGCAGCCAGCCGCTGCGCGAGGTGAAGATCCGCTCCGTGCCGCGCTGCCGTTCCACCATGCAGACCACGCCGTCCTGCTCGACGGTCCAGCCCAGCAGGACCGTGGCTCCGTCGCGTACCGCCTGGATCCAGGCCGGCGGCTCCGGTGGTTCGGTGTGGATCGGCTTTGCCGACACCACGGCCGTCGGTGCCGACACGTTGCCGGCCCGGTCCACGGCGGCGACCCGGTAGTACCACCGGCTCAGCGGCGCCAACCCGTCGTCGGTCCAGCCTGTCCACAGTTCCTGGTCGCCCGGGGCGTCGGCGCCATTGGCCGCCACCTCGACATAGGGCGGCAGCCGCCGCACGTCGGTCAGCTCGGCCGCGTGGGCCGCGCGCCAGATCCGGTATCCGGCCAGGTCCGGCTCGGTGCCGCGGCGCCAGGCCAGGGACACGGCATCCCGCTCGCCGAGTATCGACAGCAGTGTCGGCGGCTTGGGTGCGGTGACGTCGCGCAGCTCGACGATCGGCAGCGTGGCGCTCCACGGACCGGCGGTGCCGGAGGCGTCGACGGTGCGGATCCGGTACAGGAACCGGCCGGCCCCGCGGCCGTCGATCGTGTCCACATAGGACGGGCCGGGTACGGTTCCCGGGTGCGCCGGCTGGAACGGCTCCCGGTGCGTGTCCAGGTCGGCCAGGTCCATCACGGCCCGGTTGCTCAACCGCGGGTAGTACCAGGCCGACCAGTCCCGCCACGCGGCCGCCACCTCGGCGGCGACATCCGCCGGCAGCGTGGCCGGATCGGCGGTCAGATCGGCGAGGGTCACGGACGGATGCTCCTGCGCCAGCCACGGCAGCGACCCGGCGTCGTCGGGGAACGGGCCGTCGGCGTACGGCCCGCGGCCGGTGCGGCGCAGCGACAGGTCGTAGGCGAACAGCGCGGCGGTGCTGGTCCGCAGCACCCGGTACCCGACCACGCCACCGACCGCGGCCAGCGGTACCGCCCAGCGGGCCCGCCCGTACCAGTCCGCCGGCTCGGCCTGCACCGCGGGCAGGTCGCCGTCGATGTCCGGCGGCCGGGTCACCGGCAACGCCGGTGGGGGTACCCGGTGCGGGACCGCCAGCCGGTCGGCCCGCCCGGTCGGCCCTTCCCGGCCCGGCCGCCCGCCCAGCCCACCGCGCCAGGGCGCCGCCCAGCGCGGGTCGTCGGCCACCGCCGGGTCGCCGTCGGACGCGGCAACGCCTGCGAAGCCGACCGCGAATGCCTCGCCGGCTCCGGGTACCAGCGTCGCCCCGGGCAGCCGCAGCTGGTACCGGGCGCCGGCCCACACCGTGCACCGGTCCCCGACAGCCGGCAGTGTGACGCCGCCGTCGTACCGCGCGGCCACGCCGATGCCCACGACCGCGGACCCGTGGTTCTGGGTGAGCACCGGGTAGGCGACCCCGTGCGATACGAGCAGTCCCGCGACCGGGGTCACGGTCAGGTCCGGCGTCGCGGGCCCGCTGGTCGCCAGGTCAACCGGTTCGGACAGGGTCACCTCGGCCCCGTCGGCCGACGCCACGACCGCGGTGAGCGTCGCGGTGACCGGTACCGGCAGCTGGGCGGGGACGATGGCGGCGCGCAGGTCGAAATCGGCCGGCCGGCCGAAGCCCACATACCGCCCCACGGCCGGGGACAGGGTGATGCTGCACGGGCCGGTACCCGGGCGCGACAGCGGCGCGGCCAGGTGGGCGACATCGACGCTGATGCCGGTACCGCTGCCGTGGCCGAGGATCGGGTAGGAGACCGGACCCAGCCGCAGGAGCTGGCCGGTGAGGGCGTCAGCCGGGCCCGGCCAGTCCAGGTCGGTACCCAGGTGGCTGCGGTCACCGTCGCGGGTGGCCTCGATGACGGTGCCGGAAAGCACGTTCGGGTCATCGCGGCGTAGGTAGACGCGGAACTCGCCGGTGGCCTCGACCGCCGGGGCGGCCAGCCGCCGCCCGGCCGGCCAGGTCCAGCCGGCCAGCACGCCCGCCGTGGCGCCGCACAGGGCCCGATCAGCCTCGGACAGGGTCGGGTCGGCCGGGTCGAGGTAGCGGGCGGTCATCGCGTCGGGCGCGCCGGGCGTCGGCGCGTGGTCGACCTGCACGGTACGTTCGCTGGTCCACGGTCCGAGTCGGCCGAACGCGTCGATGCCCCGGACCCGTACCGCGTACCAGCCCGGGTTCTCGACCGTGTGGGTCCACCGCTGTGGCACGGCGGGACCCGGCCACGGGCCCGTCGCGTCGCGGTCGCGGGCCACGGCCAGCGGCGGCCGGTCCGCTCCGACCACGGTGAACGGGCCGTGCGCGGCCGGCGCATCCGAGTCACCACGCGGCGAGAGGGCCACCTGCGCCCGCACCGGCAGCCCAGCGTCCCGGATGTCGCCGGCCACCTGCCAGTCAAGGCCGATGACCCCGGCCGAGGCCGGCAACCGGCCGTCCGGGCCCGGCCGGGCCACGTCGGCATCGGCGCCCATGTCCACAACGGACAGGGCACCGGCCGGTGTGCGGTCGGCGGCGGACACGTTCCACGCGTACCCCGCCTGATCGCCGACCGGCCCGGCGGTGTCGGACACCTCCACCTCGACCAGCTCCAGCGGTCCCTCGGTCCACGTCACGATGTCGAATCCGCCGGCATCCTCGATCGCAACCAGCCGGCCCGCGTCGCCGGTGACCGAGGCGACGGGCAGGTTGCCCCGCGCGGCGGTGAAGACGATCCCGTCCGCACCCGCCGGCGCCGCCAGGCGCAGCCGGACCGACCTGGTCCCCGCCGGCAGGATCAACCCGGCCGGGGCACCCGACAGTGGCCGCTGTACGCGCAGCACGGCACCCTGCGATCCGTCCGGCGCGGCCAGCACCTCCAGCCCGCCGCTGCCCGCCACGGTCAGCTCACCGGCCCGCAGCACCCCACCACCGATCGTCCCTGGAAGCACGGTGTCGAACCGGGTGACAACCCCCGGACCGGGTACCGGGCCGTAGTGCGCCACCACCCGGTAGTCCCAGCGGCCGATCACGTCGGGGTCGCGAAAGGTCAGACCCAGCATCCGGGACACGTCCGGGTCGAGAGCGGCCAGCGCGAGCACCGTCGTGACCGCAAGCCCGAGCCGTGGCGCCGCCCCAGCCGCTGTCGACGACGCGGCCGGGGTCGTCGACGCGGCCGTAGCCGGCAGCCGGGCGCCGGGACCCTCGCGCAGCAGCAACTCCACGGCGGCCCGGGGCAGCTCGGCGAAGTCGGCGGCCAGTTGATCAGCGACCCCGGTCGGCAGGCCGCCGGGAAGCCGGGACCTGGCCCGGGTCACCGTCGCCGCCCGGTCGTCGACCAGGTCGAGCTGGTTGCGGCTGCCCGGTGGTACCAGCGGCAGCAGGATCGGACTGCTGGTCAACGGGCGCCAGCCCTCCCACGGACCGGCCAGCCCAAAGTCCAACGTGCACACGACGAGGTCCTCGCCACTGATCCGGGCGGCGGTGATACCCGTGGCCCACAGCTCAACCGACCAGCCGGTGGCGGTCGCGTCGGCGGTTCGCCGGGCCAGCACGGCATCCGGTCCGGCAGCCGGTCCGGTCACCTCGATCACCGGCGGCGTACCGGTGCCGGAGGCACGTACCGCCACCGCGGACTCCTGGCATCCGACGGTGAGGGTACGGGCACCGGGCAACGCGAGGCCGACCACCGGGCGGCAGGCGGCCGGATCCAGCCTGATCGGCCCGGCCGAGACCGCGAGGGTGAACGACCCCCAGGACCAGGTCAGCCCCGACTCCGGCCGGCCGGCCTGCTCGAACGACAGCGCCAACCACTCCGGCGCCTGGTGCGCCCGCCGGGCCACGTCGTACCCGCCGACCGGGAAACCGAGCCCGGGCTCGATGCTCCACAGCAGATGGACCCCAGGCGCCAGGACAGTCCCATCCACGCACCGGTCATCCCCGCGGGATCCGATGACCAGGACCGCCGGTCCGAGGTCGCTCATCGACCACACCGGGCCCAACCGGCGGCATCCGTAGCCGGCGTGGCGTCGAGGTCATCGGACCGCCAGCGCATCGATGTAAATACAGGCGTGAATCTCGCAGCTCCTGTGATGCGGATCATCGGAGTGCCTTCCGGTCGGTGGCACCGGACGTGGGCCACTACCGGGGAGCGTCCACCCCGCGCGCGGGGGCGACTATGGCGTAATACCCACAAGACCTGTCAGGTGCACGACACGCGCCGGCGCAGATCCTGAGCGGGGCGCCCCCCACTGCGAGCCAGCTAAAGGAACAGCCCCCGTTTGTCCGGCTTGCCGCTCGGGGCCAGCGGGACCTCCGAGATCAGCTCGATCACCGCGGGCACGGCGGCGTCGCCCAGCGTCGCGGCGACCGACGCGCGCAAGCGGGCGATGTCCGGGGTGTGGCCGTTCGCCGGGACGATGAAGGCGTGCACCGCCTCCCCCGTCTCGAACGACGGGCGCGCCACCACGTACGCCTCCGCCACCGACGGGTCCGCGCCCAGCACGCGCTCGATCGGGCCCGCGTACACCAGCTCCGCGTTCACGATCACCACGTCGCGCGCGCGGCCCGACAGGTGCAGGTAGCCGCGTGGGTCCACCGACGCCAGGTCCCGGGTGCGCACCCAGCCGTCGCGGAACACGTCCGCGGTCTCCGCCGGATCGTCCCAGTAGAACGACGCCTGCGAGGGCGTGCGCACGTAAAGCTCCCCGTCGCGGACGTCGAGCGAGTGCCCGGCCGGGGGGCGGCCCACGGAGGCGAGCACCGTAGGGTCGGCGAGCATCTCGGCCGGGGTGGCCATGGCGATCATGCCCGTCTCGGTCTGGCCGTACCCGTGGAAGACGACCGGCCCGAGGACCGACAGCGCCTCGGCCAGCCGGGCCGGCTCCAGCGGCGAGCCCGAGACCATCAGCGCCCGCAGGGTGCCGAGGCCGGCGGGCCGGGACCTGACCAGCTGGTGCAGCTTGCCGACGGTGATGACGCTGCCCGTGGCGCCGTGTCGCTCGATCATGTCCGGGAGGCTCGACGGCCGGGCCGCGACCAGGGTGCCGCCGGCGGCCAGGGTCAGGATGCCGTACTCCAGCATCACCTGGCTGGCCAGGGAGCCGAACACGAGGTAGCGCTGCAGCCGCGCGGCCAGCTCGGCGATCGCCGGCGGCCAGCGCGAAGGGTACGGCGCCCAGGCGGCGCTCATCGCCGCGTACGTCTGCGCGCAGCCCTTGGGCCGGCCCGTGCTGCCGCTGGTCCAGATCAGCCGGGCGACGTCGGCCGGGCGGCCCGCGGCGCGCAGGGGGCGCCCGTCGTCCGCGAAGGCCGACAGGGACCGGAGCCGGGCCTCGTCGACGACGAGCTCGCCGTCGGTGAACGGCCGGGCCGATACCGTGGCGCCGACGGTGAACGCGGCCAGGGTGGCGGCGAACGCAAAAGACGAAACGCCGAGTGAGAGCACCACCGGGGTGCCCGGTCCCGCCCCGAGGGCCCGGAGCCCGGCCGTGATCCGCCGGACCTGCCCCGCCATCGCGGAAGCGGTCACGACGAGCGGGCCGTCCTCGAAGACGGGCCGGTCGTCGCCGGTGGCCAGCAGATCGAGGACGGGCTGGGGCCAGACGCCCTCATCCGGCATCGGCGAGGACTTCCTTGATGAACGACGACAGAGGCTGCTGGTGTACCTCGGGCAGGTCCCAGTCGTTCTCGAGGTTCTCGGCGAGGTGGTGTTCGGCGACGACGGCGGCGCCGCGGTACACCCGCACCACGGGGTGCAGGTAGCTGGCGTCGTGCGCGGCGGCCGCGTCGTTCTCGGCGATGCGCGGCACCGTGATGTCGAAGGGGTCGACGGTGTCGTGGTCCGGGCCGTACTCCAGCGTCGTCACGAACGCGAGCGGAACGTCGCCGAGGCCGCCGTCGCGCAGGAAGGCGACGGGCACCTCCTCCAGGTACGTGCCGTCGGCGAGGACCACGTCGGCGAGGACCCCGAACTGCTGCCACAGCGCCGAGGTGCGGTTGACGCGGGCGATGATGGCGTCGGCGATGGCGTCGGGCGCGGCGTCGACCACTGTGGACGGCCACGGGGTGTCGTGGTGGCGCACGCCCAGGATGCGGTGCAGGGCGCGCACGCCGTAGCGGAAGCCGTGGATGAACCCGTTCGTCGCCTTCTTGAAGTCGCGCTGCTGGGTGAGGGTGCCGGCGAAGTAGAGCCCCGGCACGTTCACCGACTCGAAGGCGGAGGTCTGCGCCGGGAAGCGGTCGTCGATGACGAGCGCGGGCCGGGCCGAGTCGTCGAAGATCGAGGCGTCGAAGCGGAACCCGGTGGCGAGGATGATCCGGTCGTACTCCAGCCGGCGCAGCTTCTCCACGGTGCGCGCGTAGCGGAAGTCGATGCTCAGCCCGCCGTCGGCGCGGCGCTCGATGCGCTCGACGGTGCCGTCCAGCACCGCGTTCTGGCTCTTGAGCTGGTACGTGTCGAGGAAGTTGTTGTTCACCGCCCGCAGGTGCCCGACGTAGTGGGTCTGCCAGGCGAGCTTCACCGAGTGCGGGCCGGCGACGTGGATGACGGCGGCCGTCCCGACGAGGGCGTCGGCGGTCTCGAAGGCCGAGTTGCCCTTGCCGATGATGAGGACCCGCTGGTTGGTGAAGTCGTCCGGGTTCACGCTGACGGTGTCGTAGCGCTCCGCCAGCTCCGCCCCCGGGATCGGCGGCACGTACAGCCGCGACACCCCGGTGGCGACGACGACCCGGCGGGCGGTGAGGTCGCCGGCGACGAACACGCCATCGTGGAAGGCGATGCGTGAAACCCGGGTGTCGTAGCGCACCTTCAGGGCCAGGCGCCCGGCGAAGTCGGCCAGGTAGCGCACGAAGTCGTCGGCCGGTGGGAAGTACCGCCGGCTGTAGTGTTTGAACAACAACGACGGGTCGTCGCTCAGCAGCGAGTTCCAGTCGGCCCGGAGGTTGAACTCCGGGTCCTCCGACCCGGTCCAGACCTTGTTGATCGAGATCAGCGTCCGGTGCCGCGGATAGGTGGCGAAGAACGTGCCCGGCGCCGGGCCGGCCTCGAGCACCAGGTAGTCGCGGCCGTCGCGCTCCAGCAGAGCGGCCAGCTGCAGCCCGGCCGGGCCGGCTCCGATGATGAGGTAGTCCAGCGTCATGCGGCGCACCGTAACGAGCCGATTTCAGAACGTTCTGAGAATCGGTCTCTAGCGTCGCCTCCCATGACGCCAGAGGTTGACCTCGCGGCGCCGCTGCGGATCGCGGACCTGCTCGCCGCCCGCGACCCGATCCGGGTCACGGCCGGGGCGGCGGTCCGCGACCGGGTCGGGGCGGCGCGCGCCTTCCTGTCCAAGGTGCTCGGCGACGACCGCGCGGTGTATGGCAGCACCACCGGCTTCGGCGCCCTCGTCGGCTACGCGGGCCGCGCCGACCTGCGCGACCAGGCCGACAACACCCTCGCCCACCTGGGCGCCGGGCACGGCCCCGACATCGACCCGCACGTCGCGCGGGCCACGCTGCTGATGCGGGCGTGGTCCCTCGCCCGCGGCGCGTCCGGGGTCTCGCCCCACGTCATCGACGCCCTCGTGGCCATGCTCGGCACGACGTTCGTCCCGGCGATGCCCCGCTATGGCTCGGTCGGGGCCAGCGGCGACCTGATCCCGCTCGGCGCGGCCGCCCAGGCCCTGCGCGGCCGCGGCCACGCCTACCTTCTCGGCGAGCGGATGCCGGCGGCCGAGGCGCTGCGCAGCGCCGGCCTGGAGCCGCTGCCGCTCGACGGCCGCGACGCGCTCGCGCTCGTCAACGGCACCTCGCTCACCACGGCCGCCGCGGCCCTCGCGCTGGCGTGCACCCGGGCCGCGCACCGGGCCGTCCAGCGGCTCACCGGCCTGCTCGCCGACCTGCTCGGCAGCGACCCGCAGTTCCTCGACGAGCGGCTGCTGCGGGCCTTCGGCCACCCGGGCGCGATCGCCGTCGGCGCCGCGATGCGCGGGTTCACCGCGGGCCTCACCCCGTCGGGCAAGCGCCCGCTGCAGGAGCCCTACAGCCTGCGGTGCTCGCCGCAGCTGCTCGGCGCGGCCGAGGACGCCCTGCGCTACGCCGACGGGGTCGTCGCGGCCGACCTCGGCGGGGTCAGCGACAACCCGCTGTTCTTCCCCGGCGACGACGCCGTCGTGCACGGCGGGAACTTCTTCGGCCAGCCGGCCGCGTTCGCCGCCGACGTGCTGTCGATGGTCGTCGCCCAGGTCGGCAACCTCGCCGAGCGCCAGCTCGACCTGCTCGTCGACCCGCACCGCAACAACGGCCTGCCGCCGATGCTCGCGGCCGGGCCCGGGCAGCAGCACGGCCTGCAGGGCGTGCAGCTCGCCGCGACCGCGCTCATCGCCGAGATCCGCCGCGACGCCATGCCCGCCAGCATGCAGAGCCTGCCCACGAACCTGCACAACCAGGACGTCATCCCGCTGGGCAACCAGGCCGCGCTGCGCGCCCTGGACCAGGCACGGCTGCTGCGCCTCATCGTCGGGTCGCTCGCGGTAGGGCTGCGGCAGGCCGTGTACGTGGGGGCCCGCCCCCCGACCGCGCCCGGCAGCCGCGAGGTGCTCGACGCCCTCACGGCCGCGGTGCCCCCGATCGACCCCGACCGGCCGTTGGAGGACGACGTGCGGCGCGCCGCCGACGCCGTCGAAGAGCTCGAAAGGTGACCGACGTGACGCTGGACTACCTGATCATCGGGGCCGGCCCGGCCGGGCTGCAGCTCGCCGCGCTGCTGCAGGCCGAAGGCCGCCGCGACTACCTCGTGCTGGAGGGGGCCGAGCGGCCGGGCGCGTTCTTCGCCCGCTTCCCCCGGCACCGGCAGCTGATCTCGATCAACAAGCCGCGCACCGGCACCGACGACCCGGAGCTGAACCTGCGCGTCGACTGGAACTCGCTGCTGAGCGACGACCCGGAGCTGCTCTTCACGCGCTACACGCCGCGGTACTTCCCCCAGGCCGACGACTACCTGCGCTACCTGGCCGACTTCGCCGAGCGCCTCCGGCTGAAGGTCCGGTACAACACCCGGGTCGAGCGCATCGCCTTCGCCGACGGCGTGTTCACGGTGGACGGTCACACCGCCCGCCGGGTGGTCGTCGCCACCGGCGTGTCCAGGGCCTACGAGCCGCCGATCCCGGGCTTCGAGCTCGCCGAGCACTACGCGGACATGTCCGTCGACCCGAACGACTACCTGGACCAGCGGGTGCTCGTCATCGGCAAGGGCAACTCGGGGTTCGAGACCGCCGACGCGCTCATGGAGACGACCACCGTCATCCACCTGGCCGGGCCGAGCTCGGTGCACATGGCCTGGCGCACCCACTACGTCGGGCACCTGCGCGCGGTGAACAACAACTTCCTCGACACGTACCAGCTGAAGTCCTCCAACGCGGTCCTCGACGGCCAGGTTCGCCGCATCGAGCGCGACGGCGACGGCTTCAAGGTCACGTTCAGCTTCTCCCGGGCCGACGAGGTGGAGAAGGAGCTGCGCTACGACCGGGTCCTCGCGTGCACGGGCTTCCGCTTCGACGCCTCCATCTTCGACGACTCGGCCCGCCCGGAGCTCGTCATCAAGGACCGGTTCCCGGCGCAGACCTCGGCGTTCGAGTCGGTGAACGTGCCCGGCCTGTACTTCGCCGGCACGATCACCCAGCCGCGCGACTTCAAGAAGTCCACGAACGGCTTCATCCACGGCTTCCGCTACGGCGTGCGTGCCCTGCACCGCATCCTCGAGTCGCGCCACCACGACACCCCGTGGCCGGCGACGCCGCTGAAGGCCACCCCGGAGGCGATCACCGACGCGATCGTCGCCCGGGTCAACCGCACCTCCGGGCTGTGGCAGCAGTTCGGCTTCCTCGGCGACGTGGTACTGCCCGACGGCTCCTACCTGGAGGAGGTTCCCGTCGCCTACGTGAGCGACGGCGGGCTCGGCGAGCTGCCGCTGGCGTTCGTGGTGACGCTGGAGTACGGCCCCGACCACGACAAGGTCGACCCGTTCGACATCACCGTCAGCCGCATCGCCCAGGACACCGTCGGGCGGGCGCACGACGCCGCCTACCTGCACCCGGTCGTGCGCGTGCACCGCGCCGGCGAGGTCGTCGCCGAGCACCACCTCGCCGAGAACCTCGAGAACCGGTGGGACCGGCCCGACGTACACGTGCGGCCCCTCGCGGAGTTCGTCGCCCGGCAGCTCGATGCTCGCTGAGCTGCGGGCCCGGGCGCGGGACCGGCTCGAGCCCGCGCACTGGGACTTCTTCGAGGGCGGCGCCGGCGACGAGCGGACCCTGCGCGGCAACGAGGCCGCGTTCGAGCGCATCCGGCTCGTCCCGCGGGTGCTGCGCGCGACCGGGCCCCGGGACCTGCGCACCACATTGCTCGGCACCGGGCTGGCCGCGCCCGTCCTCGTCGCCCCGACCGCGTTCCACCGCCTCGCCCACCCCGACGGCGAGCTCGCTACGGCCCGCGGGGCGGCCGAGGCCGGCACGGTGCTGGTCGTCAGCATGGCCGCCACCGCGCCCGTCGAGGCGATCGCGGCCGCCGGGGGGCCGTGGTGGTTCCAGTTGTACCTCCAGCCCGACCGCGAGTTCACCGCCGCGCTCGTGCGCCGGGTCGAGGCGGCCGATTGCCGGGCCCTCGTGGTGAGCGCGGACTCGCCGGTGTTCGGCCGCCGCGAGCGCGACCACCGGCACGGCTTCCACGACCTGCCGCCCGGCCTGGCCTGCGAGAACCTGCGCGACGCGACCGGCGCGGTGCGCACCATCGCGATGGACGCCACGCTCGGCTGGGACGACATCGCCTGGCTGCGCGGCATCACCGGGCTGCCGATAGTGCTCAAGGGCGTGCTGCACCCGGCCGACGCCGGGCTCGCCGTCGAGCACGGCGTCGCCGGGCTGGTGGTGTCCAACCACGGCGGCCGCCAGCTCGACGGGGCGATCGCGAGCATCGAGGCGCTGCCCGCGGTCGTGCAGGCGGTCGGGGGCCGGCTGCCGGTGCTCGTCGACGGCGGGGTCCGGCGCGGGGCCGACGTGGTGGCCGCCCTCGCGCTCGGCGCCGACGCCGTGCTCGTCGGGCGGCCGGTGCTGTGGGGGCTCGCGGCCGGCGGGGCCCAGGGGGTACAGACGCTGCTGTCGCATCTGTTCGAGGACGTCGACCGGGTCCTCGCGCTCGTGGGCGCCCGGACGCCGGGCGAACTCACGCCCGATCTGGTGGCCGCCCGATGATCTGGGCGCTGCTCGGGCTCGCCGCCGGTCTGCTGTGGACGGCGCCGCGGTGGCTGCCCGCCGTCGTCGTCGGCGTGCGCGAGTGGATCTTCCGGCGGGTCAACGGCGAGGAGGGCATCCCGGTGCCGGGCCCGCTGGTCGGGGCCGAGCAGTTCGAGCGCGTCTACGCCGACGCGGCGGCCGACGGGCGCAGCCGCGGCGCCGGGCTCTCCGACCTGTTCTGGTACTGGCTCGCCCCCGGGCCGCAGATGCACCAGGAGCACCTCGAGCCGGGGGAGCGGTACCGCCAGGTCGCCCGGGCCACCCGCCAGGTCCTCGCCGTGCCGCACGCCCGCTCCGACGAGCTGGCCACGGCGGCCACACGGCGCCGGCTCGACGCGCTGCCGCCCGGCCGCACCGCGCACGTGCGGCTGCGCGACCTCATGATGCCGATCTGGGCCGAGGTGTACTACGAGCTGGTCTTCGCCGAGCCCTGCCCGCCCGCGGCCCGCGAGCTCATCGTGGCCAACGCCGACGACGTGGTGACCGCGCTCAAGGGCACCTCGCTGCGGCACATGGACCGCCGCGACCGGCTCACCCGCTACCTGCTCGGCCGCATCGAGGACGGCACCTGCCCGGTGGTGCTGCCGGCCGGGTTCAGCGCGCGGGAGACGGCCTGGTACGTGCAGGGCGCGTTCTTCAACACCGCCGTCGTGCAGATGTCCGAGGCGATGGCGCACGTGCTGCTCAGCATCGCCCAGCACCCGCACCGCCCCGACGTCGACGACGACGACGAGCTGGACCGGTCGATCGACGAGACCCTGCGCGTGCACCCGCTGTTCGGCGTCGCGCACCGCATCACCTCGGCCCCGATCGTCGTCGACGAGCGGGTGACCCTGCCGGCCGGCTCCGTCCTGCTGTTCAACTACCTCGCGTACCAGCGCACCGGCCCGGCCGCCGACGACGCCTTCGACCCCGACCGGTGGCTGCGCGTGCCGAGGCGGGACGCGCACTACATCCCGTACGGCGTCGTGGCCAACCGCGCCTGCCCGGCCCGCGGCGCCGCCCCCGTCATGCTGCGCGCGGCCACGCGGGAGGTGCTGCGGCGGTACTCCCTGAGCTCGGGCGCCGCCCACACCCGCTCGCTGCCGAGCCGCGGCCCCGCCTACCTCACGCCCGCCGGGGCCCGTGCGCCCGGCCGGCTCCGGCTCGCGGCGCACGCGTCGCGCGACCGCTGGGCCGGCGCCGGACGCTCGCTCACCCAGTTGGTCTGTGGAACGTACATGGTTCTCGACGCCCGCCGGCAGCGGCTGTGCGCCAACTACTTCCAGGAGGTCCGGCCGTGAAGCCCACCGAGCTCGCCCCCGCGTTCTTCGTTGCCGTCGCCGTGATCCTGCTCTTCTGCAAGGGCGTGTCCTGGCTGCTGGGCAAGGCCGGCCAGCCGGCCGTGGTCAGCGAGATGCTGGCCGGCGTCCTGCTGGGCCCGTCGCTGCTGGGCCTGCTGCTGCCGGGCGTGGAGCACTGGCTCTTCCCGGCGCCGCTGCTGCCGGTGCTGTACGTCGTGGGCCAGATCGGCCTCGTGCTGTTCATGTTCCAGGCCGGGTACGCCTTCGCCGGCCACCGCGCCACCCGCATCGCCGGGACGGCCGGCGCGGTATCGGTCGCCGGCGTCGCCGTGCCGCTGGCGCTGGGCGTGCTGCTCGTCGTGTTCACCGACGGGCTCGCCCCGGTGCAGAAGGAGGGCACGCCGCTCGGCGTCACCGCGGCCTTCGTCGGCGTGGCCCTGGCGATCACCGCGTTCCCGATGCTGGCCCGGATCATCACCGAGCGCGGGATCGAGGGCACCCGGTACGGCTCCCTGTCGATGGCCAGCGGCGCCCTCGACGACATGGCCGCGTGGATCATGCTCGCGGTCGTGCTCGCCGTCGCGTCCGGCGAGGCCCGGCCGGCGATCGTCACCGCCGGCGGCGCGGTCGTCTTCGCCCTTGTGCTGTGGTTCGGCGGCCGCCGCGCGGCCGGCGCGCTCATGGCCAGCGACCGCGTCGGCGACCGGGGCCGGCTGCTCGGCACCGTGGCGCTGCTGTTCGCGGTGGCCTGGTACACCGACAAGATCGGGCTGTACGCGGTGTTCGGGGCGTTCGCCGCCGGCGTCGTGATGCCCCGCACGCCGAAGACCGACAAGGTCGTCGACACGCTCACCCCGGTCGCCGCGATCGTCTTCCTGCCGCTGTTCTTCACCTTCTCCGGCCTGCGCACCGAGTTCGGCCTGCTCAGCAACCCGGCGGTGCTGCTGTTCGCGATCGCCTGCGTGGTGCTGTCCGTCGCCGGCAAGTTCGGCGCGTGCTGGGCCGCGGCCCGCCTGCGCGGCGAGCCCAACGCCGTGGCGCTGCGCGTCGGCGCGCTCATGAACGCCCGCGGCCTCATGCAGCTCATCGCGCTCAACGTGGGCCTGGAGGCCGGCATCGTCGGCCCGGCGCTGTTCACCGTGCTGGTGCTCGTCGCGCTCGTCACCACGATCATGACCACCCCGGTGCTGGCCTGGCTCGACCGCCGCGCCGCCGTTTCCGCAAGCCTTCCGGAAAGAGACGCCCATCACTTCCCGGTTGCCCGTTGAGGGTGCATTGTCATCGTGTGCGTGCTGCGGAGCCCCCGCGGCTCCTCGTCGTCGAGGACGACGAGGAGCTCAGTGAGATGGTGAGCGAGACGCTGGTCGACGAGGGCTACGTCGTCGACCGGGCGCATGACGGCCAGCGCGGGCTCCACTTAGGCCTGACCCGGCCCTACGACGTCATGGTCATCGACCGGCTGCTGCCTGCCCTCGACGGGCTGGACCTGGTCGCCCGGCTGCGGTCCCGCTCGGTGCCGGCCCGCGCGCTCATGCTCACCGCGCTCGGCACCGTCGGCGACCGTATCGCCGGGCTCGACGCGGGCGCCGACGACTACCTCGCCAAGCCGTTCGACCTCGACGAGCTCAGCGCCCGCATCCGCGCCCTGGTCCGGCGCACCCCGGCGCCGGCCGAGTCGCTGCGCCTGGGCGGCGGCCGGCTCGACCTCGTGGCCCGCGACGCCCTGCTGCCCGACGGCACGCGGGTCGCCCTGTCCACGCGCGAGTTCGAGCTGCTGCGGGTGCTGGCGGCGCGGCCGAGCGCCGTGCACTCCCGCTCGGAGCTGCGCCGGCGGGTCTTCGACGAGGCGGCGGCCGCGTCGATCGTCGACACGTACGTCTACTACCTGCGCCGCAAGCTGGGCCGCCCCGTCGTGCGCACCGTGCACGGCCTCGGCTACCGCCTCGGCGCACTGTGATCCCCGTCGAAGAGGTGCTCGTCCGCCGGGCCCGGCTGCGTCTCGGCCTCGGGGTGGGCCTGGCCATCACCGCGCTGCTGGCCCTGGCCGGCGGGATCTCCTACGCGGTGCTGGTGCGCAGCCAGGAGGCCCAGATCCGGCGCGAGCTCGCCTGGGGCGCCGCCAACGGCACCGTCCCCGGCCCGCCCGCGTGCAGCTGGGTGTTCTGGTACGAGCGCGGCGCCTTCCGCGGCGCCAACACCCCGCCCCCGCCCGGCCTGCCCGTGGTCGTCGACGCCGAGCTGGTCGCCGCCACCGGCCGGCCGCACGACTCCCGCCTCACCCGCGACGGCACCCGGTACTACGTGCACACCGAACGCCGCGGCGACCGCGTCGTGCAGGTGGTCTTCGACGCCCGCTTCCAGCTCTCCGACCGCCGCCACCTGCTGTTCGCGTTCGCCCTGGCCGCGCTGGCCGGCCTGCTGGCCGCGGTCCTCACCGGCGTGCTCGTCGGCCGGCACGCGGTGGCCCCGCTGGTGGACGCGCTGGCCCGGCAGCGCCGGTTCGTCGCCGATGCCAGCCACGAGCTGCGCACCCCGATCGCGCAGGTGCACACCCGCGCCCAGCTCCTGGCGCGCCGCGCCGCCGGTGCCTCGGCCGACGGCTTCTCGTGGGCCTCCGAGAAGGACCCGGACCCGGGGATCGACGAGCGCGACCTCGTCCGGCTGGTCGCCTCGACCCGCCGGCTCGGCGAGATCGTGGAGGAGCTGCTGCTCTCGGCCCGCCTCGCCGCCTCGCCCGACGACCTGCCCGCCGCCTCGCCCGTCGACCTCGCCGTCCTGGCCGCCGACGCCGTCGCGGCCGAGTCGGACCTCGCCGCCGAGCGCGGCCGGACCATCACCGTCGCCACCCCCGGCGGCCCGGTGCTCGTCGCCGGCATCGAGTCGGCCCTGCGCCGGGTCCTGAGCGAGCTGCTCGCCAACGCCCTGGCCCACCTCCCGCCCGGCGGCCGCATCGCCGTGACGGTCCGGCGCACCGACCACGCCGAGGTGACCGTCCAGGACACCGGCGCCGGCTTCGACCCGGCCGACGCCGAGCGGATCTTCGACCGCTTCCACCGCGGCGCCGGGGCGGGGGAGCGCCGCCACGGCCTCGGCCTGGCCCTCCTGCGCGAGGTCGTGACCGGCCACGGCGGCGCCATCACCGCGCACAGCCACCCGGGCCGGGGCGCGAGGTTCACGGTACGTCTGCCGCTGCTCACGCTCGGTCGCCCGCCCCGCGCCCGGCGGGTGGCCCGGCCGCGCTGGCACCGCCGCGGCGATCCGGCCTCCGCGGGCCGCGCGCCCGGGCCGGACCCGCGGTGGGGGGCTTGACCCCTGGCGGGTACGCGCTAACGTCCCGGGTCATGGGTTCAGTTGCGTTGGCCGAGGAATTACTCCTGCTCGCCTACGATGACGAGTCGGGCCGGGCGACCGGCTCGCACATCGGCCTCGACCTCGGCATGGCCGCCGCCGTGCTGGTCGAGCTGGCACTGGCGGGCCGGATCGCGTACGTCGGCGGCACCCTGGTGGTGACCAACTCCGCCCCGACGGGCGAGCCGATCGCCGACGAGGTGCTGACCCGGGTCGTCGCCGACACGCCGCACACGCCGTCCTCCTGGCTCCAGCGCCTCCGCCACGGCCTGCGCGACCGCGTCCTGGCCGACCTGTGCGCCAAGAACGTCATCTGCGACGTCGACGAGACGACCGCGGACGGTTACATCCACCTCCACCGGTACCCGACGATCGACCCCTCGGTCGAGGCCGACGTCCGCGACCGCCTGAGCCGTGCCCTGATCGGCGACGACCAGCCCGACGAGCGCACCGCCGCCCTGGCCACCCTGATCGGCGCCGTGCGCATGGAGCCGACCCTGGGCCTGACCGGCGCCGACGTGCGGGCCGCGCACGAGCAGCTGGAGAAGATCTCCGACCACGCCGGCTTCACCGGCACCGTGAGCATGGAGGAGTCCTCGATCCGCCCGTCGGTCGCCCTGGTCGTCGCGGTCCTGGTCAAGGCCATCCAGACGGCCCTGGGCACCGCCAAGGCCTGACCCCCGCAGCGGCGCACCCCGCAACCGCGTTCGTCAGCCGGGCACGGGCTCGGACGCGGTCTCGGCCGCGAGTGAGCCGGGGCCGCCCCGGAAGGCGGCCCCGGCTCGTGTGCTCAGCGGTGCTCCCACCAGGCGTGCGCGGTGACCGCGGCGTAGGCGTCGACGATGCCGTGGCCGTAGAAACCGTTGAAGTGCGTGCCGCCCTCGCAGAGGGCGTCGAACTCGGGAGTACGACCCACGTTGACGTACGACACCAGCGGCGGGTTCGGGCACGCGTGCTCCGAGGCCGTGGCGTAGAGCAGGTACTCGACCTTCCAGGGCTCCAGGCCGAAGCCGTTGCGCCCCTGCTTGCTGCCGTGCGCGCTGACGATCAGCGCCGCGACGCCGGTGGCGTGCGGCGAGGCCATCGAGGTGCCCTGCAGGTACGTGTAGTACCCGCACTGCCCGACCGCGTTGCACTGTTTGAAGACCGAGTCGGCGAAATCGGGCACGACATTGCCCGCCTCGTCGACCGAGCCCTCCTCCTGCAGCACCTTCTTCGGGTACGTGGACAGGATCTCGTTGCCCACGGTCCGATAGGTGTCGGTGCCCAGGCCGTCCCGGAAGTAGCCGCCGGGCGCCGAGACGCCGACGCGCTCCAGGCCGTAGTCCGAGTAGTCGGACTTGTTCAGCGACGGGCCGAGCGCGGACACGCCGATGACGAAGGGGCCCTCCGTCGGCAGGTCCCAGCACGTGCTGTTGTCGACGGGCCGGTCGTAGGCCGTGTCCACCGGGTAGTCCGGGCTGGAGATGTCCGTGCGCGGCTTGCCCTTGTCCTCATGGTTGTTGCCCAGCGCGCTGACGAGGGTCACGCCCTTGCTGTGCGCGTAGGTGAGGGCACGGAACATCGCCTTGATGATCGTGCGCTGCTCCGCCTGGTCGGCCGCGGAGTCGGCCGGGTTGGCGACGCAGTTGTACAGCCACGGGTCGACGTAGAAGGACATGTTCACCACGTCGATGCCGTTGTTCGCCGCGTGCACGAGCGCGTTGACGGTGGGCTCCAGGAAGAAGTACCCGGAGTCCTGGCCGCCCTTGAGCTCGACCAGCGACACGTTCGGCGCGACACCGGAGACGCCCAGGCCGTTGGCCGCCGCGCCGATCGTGCCGGCGACGTGCGTGCCGTGGCCGCCGTCGTCGGTACCGACCGGGTCGAGGCAGCTCGCAACCTCACACGGGCCGTCGATGTCCACCATGTCCGGCGCGAAGTTCTTCGACAGCGCCCAGTTGAAGTTCGGGGCGATGTCGGGGTTCGACGCGTCCACGCCGGTGTCGAGGATGCCGACGGTCACCCGCTTGTCGCCGGCGTTGACCTTGCGCGCCTTGTCCGACTTGACCGTCGTGAGGCCCCACAGCTTGTCGTCCAGCGGGTCCATGCCGGCCGTGGCCGGCTTGTTGCCGCCCTTCTTGGCGGCCGCGGCCGCCTGCTGTGCCTCGCGTTCGACGTTGCCGGGCTGCTCCTTCTTCGGAGCCCGGCCGATCGAGGCCTTGTGCGTCGCACCGACGAGACCGGCCGTGTTCGCGGCCTTCTCGACGAAGCCCTTCTGCGGCGCGACCACCGTGTACATCCCCACGTCGGTGTTGCCCGCCACCACCTTGCCGCCGGCCTTGGCGATGGCGGTGGTGGCATCGGCCGTGGAGACGTTGTCCGCGGCCACGACCGTGTACTCGGTCGTCGCCCCGGCCTCGGCGTTGGCGGGGGCGGACACGAGCCCGGCCGCCGTCAGCGTCAGCGTCGCGGTCAGTACCGCGGCGCCCGTGAGCCTCTTCTGGTATCCCACATAACCTCCCTGGTCGAGGGAATGGGGACATGAGACAGGAGGCTCCGGGTCGGCGGAACCCTCGACGGCGCGGAACGGAAACTCAAGGGTCGTCCCTAAGTGATCATTCCTATGTCGCGACGATGTCACGATGGGTGGGTGACAGTCGACCAAACCGTGCGGTTGTACCTGGGCGAACGCTCTCGCGCCGCGACCACCCACACGAACCTGTCGGCCGTGCGCGCCGACGGGCCGGTGCTCTGGGTGGCCGGCGACGAGACCGCGACCGTCGAGCGGCTCGTCGCCGACGACCCGGGCGATCCCCGGCGCTACGACGGCGAGACCAGCTTCCGCCTCGCCGACCTGGTGCCGCTGCCCGGCGTGGACGCCGACGAGGAGGCCGACATCGAGGGCCTGGCGCGCACGGGCCGTTCCTGTGGGCCATCGGCTCGCACAGCCTGCGCCGCAAGCGGCGACGGCGCGGTGCTCGCGGACCTCGTCAAGCTGCCCTGAGAGTGCTCGGGCTCAGCGGCGCCGGGTCGGGCCCGGGTTCGCCTGGGTCGGGTTCTGGCCCGGGCCGCCCGGGAAGCCCGGGAAGTTCGGGTCCCCGGGGATGGCCGGCGTCGGCGAGATCCCGTCGCCCTCCTTGTCGCCGGTCATCGGCGCCTTCGGGAACTTGAGCTTCGGCATGTTCATCTTCGCCAGCGCCGCGCTCATGAAGTCGTTCCAGATCGGGCCGGGCAGCTTGCCGCCGATGATGTTGTTGCCCTTGGAGTCCTTGATCGGCTGCTCGTCCTTGGCGTTGCCGACCCAGACCGCGGCGGCCAGGCCCGTCGCCTTCTTGCCCGGGTCGTACGGCGCGAAGCCGCCCATCCAGGCGTGCGCGTTCGAGGTGGTGTTGCCCAGCTGCCAGGTGCCGGTCTTGCCGGCGAGCGTGTACGGGGACTTGAGGCCGTAGTGCACCGGCACGCCCGTGAGTACCTTGGCCATGTCGTCGGCCATCTGCTCGGTGAAGCCGGGGATGCGGGTGCCCTTGAGGATCTCGCCGTAGGTCTTCGTGGCGCCGGTCCACACCTCCTTGAGGAAGTGCGTCTTGAAGGCCGTGCCGCGGGCGGCGATGGTCGCCAGGCCGCCCGCATGGTCGAGGACGGTGATCGGGTACTGCCCGAAGCCCACCTCCTCCTGGAAGTACTTCGGGGCGACGTCCGCGCCCTTCAGCTTCGTGAGGTCCATGCGCTGCGGCTGGTTCTGGCCCTGCACCGTCGCCCACATGTCGCGGATGCCCGCCGCGCGTGCCGTGTCGATCACCCGGGCCGGCGTCAGCTTGAGCGTGATCGCGTAGAACGGAACGTTGAGCGACTGGACCGTGATCTCCTCGAGCGTGCACCAGTGCCCGGACCCCGAGTGGCACTCCGGCTCGACGCCCTCGGTCGCGTTCTTGACCTGGTTCTTCTTCGCCGCGGTGCGGCCCGGGAAGTCCCGCGGCACGCCGTCCCACATCGAGTCGATGGAGTACCCGGCCATCAGCGCGGTCGCGAGCGTGTACACCTTGAAGGTCGAGCCCGGCGGGTGCCCGCCGCCGCAGCTCTCCTGGCCGGTGCCGAGCACCGGGTCGACGTAGTAGCTCGCGTAGTCGCAGCCGTTGCCGCTGTCGCCGCCGTAGTACGCCTTCACGCCGCCGTTGCCCGGCTCGACCGCGACCAGCGCGGCCTGCAGGTTCGGCGGCTGCTTGTCCATGTTCGACTCTTTGTTGCGGCTGGCTTCGCGCACCGCGATCTGCTGGATGTCCTTGTCGATCGTGGTCACGATCTTCAGGCCGCCGTTGCGGATCTTGTCGAAGTTCTTCTTGCCGTCGGAGTCGGTGTCCTCGTAGAGCAGCTGCCCGGTGCGCGGGTCCTTGAGCTGCGAGACCTCGCCGAGCACGTGGTGGACGATCAGGCCCTCGGGCCGGGTCAGGTTCTGCGCCTGCACCGCCCGGTCCCGCGCCTGCGCCGGGGTGATGACGTTGTCCGGGAACTTCATCCGGGTGTCGGCCTCGGCCGCCTTGACGAAGTCGAGCTGGACCATCTGGCCCTTGATGTAGTTGAACCGGTCCTGCGCCTGGGCCTTGTCGATGTTCGGGTCGAAGGGCGAGCCATTGCCGCTGCCCTCGGGGTTCTTGACCAGCCCGGCCAGCAGCATGGCCTCGTTCGTCTTGAGGTCCTTGGCGGGCTTGGCGAAGTAGGCCTGGGCGGCGGCCTCCACGCCGTAGGCGCCGCGGCCGAAGTAGACGATGTTGAGGTACATCGTCATGATCTCGTCCTTGGAGTACTGCTGGTTGAGCTTCAGCGCGATGACCGCCTCGCGGACCTTGCGGGCGTAGGTGACGCCCTCGAGGTCGGCCCAGCGCCGCGCGTACTGCTGGCTGATCGTCGAGGCGCCCTGCCGGTCGCCGCCGCTGACGTTGTTCCACGCCGCCCGCACGACGCCCTTGTAGTCCACGCCGTCGTTCGTGTAGAAGGTGTTGTCCTCGGCCGCGACCACCGCGTGCTGCATGTCGACCGGGATGTCCTTGAACGCCAGCACGGTGCGGTTCTCGCCGATGCTGCCCATCCGGGTCTGGCCGTCGGAGTAGTAGATCGTCGTCGACTGGGCCAGGGAGATGTCTTCGGGCAGCGCGACCTGGTCGAAATAGTACGTGCCGGCGACCATGCCGATGCCCGCGATCATGATGAACGCGGCGATCGAGGCGATGGTGATGTTGCGCCGGCGCCGGCGCTTGGCGCGCTTGCCGATCGAGCTCTTGCTCTGGCCGTCCCCCGGTTCGGGGACACCGCCGGAGGAGCTGATGACGGAAACGGAGGCGCTGCCGACCGTCGCGCGGCCGCCGAAGGCGGGTGGGCCGCCGACGGAGGCGCGGCCGCTCGGGACCGACGCGCTGCCCACGGTGGCGCGGCCGCTCGGGATCGATGCGCTGCCGGTCACGGGAGCGCCGGCCCGCCCCACGGAGGCGCGCCCAGCGGGTGGACCGGCTGGTCGATAGCCCGGCCGGTCGTGGTCTGCGCCGGGCGTGGAGAGCGCGCCGGGAATGCGCGCCCGCCCGGAGATCGGTCCGCCCGTACTGTTGGCGTCCTTGTCCACGCGGCCGAGGGTACGGGCTTCCATCGATCCGGGCGACCCCCTTCACGCATCGCCACGCGCCAAATCAACGCACAGTTACTGAAGTGATCGCTTGACCATTGGGCCCCGCCCGGCCTACGGTGGAGTCGTGATCGAGGACGGCGAACGGTCACTCGACCAGGTCTTCCACGCCCTGGCCGACCCCACCCGGCGGCGCATCGTCGCCGAGCTCGTGCGGGGCCCGGCGTCGGTCAGTCGTCTCGCCGGCCCGCTCGACATGACCCTGTCCGCGGTGCTGCAGCACCTGCAGGTGCTGATCGACAGCGGCCTGGTGACGTCGGCCAAGGCCGGCCGGGTCCGCACCTGCGCCGTCGACCCCGCCGCGCTGCGACGGGCCGAGGCCTGGCTGGGCGGGCAGCGCACCGCCTGGGAGCGCCGCCTCGACCGGCTGGAGGAGGAGCTGTGACGGACCGAACCGTGCTGCACGCCGCACACACGCTGGAGCGCACCTACCCGCGCCCGCCGGCCCGGGTGTTCGCGGCGTGGTCCGACCCGGCCAGCAAGGCCCGCTGGTTCGGCGGCGACCGCCACGAGCTCGACTTCCGGCCCGGCGGCCACGAGACCGCGCACGGGCGCGACACCGAGGGCCGGGCGCTGCGGCACGAGGCCCGGTACGAGGAGATCGTCCCGAATGAGCGGATCGTGTACACCTCGACGCTGTCGTCCGACGGCGTCCCGGTCACCATCTCCGTGACCACGGTCCAGTTCCGGCCCGCCGGGGAGGGCACCGCGCTGGTGCTCACCGAGCAGGCCGCCTACCTCGACGACCGCGAGCAGCCGGCCTGGCGCGAGCGGGGCACCGGGGACTGGCTCGACGCCCTCGGGCGGGAACTGGCCTGACGCTCTCGAAAGGAGCCCCACCATGGCGAAGTTCATGACCATCGGCTACGGCGACCAGCAGGGCTACGACCGGACCGACCCGGCCGTGCGCGACCGCGCCCACGCGCACGACGCCCGGCTGCGCGCATCTGGCGTCGAGGCGGCCATGGCCGGCTCGCCGGTCCAGGTCCGCAACCACGCCGAGTCCGGCCCCACCGTCCAGGACGGCCCGTTCATGACCGCGGCGCTGCCGGTCGCCGGCTTCGCGGTCATCGAGGCCGAGACGCTCGACGAGGCCGTCGCGCTCGCCTCCGCGACGCCGTGCGCGGTCGCGTACGGCGTCGTCGAGGTCTGGCCCCTGCGGGACTGACGCGCTACTTGCGCGCGGACCGCCGGTCCCGCGGCCGGGGAATCGCCACCGCGAGCTCCTCGGCCGGCACGTCCCCGGCCGGCTCCGTCTGCTCGTGCTCATCGAGCCGGCGGGCGGCGTTCCAGAGGAAGCCCAGCACCGCCGCCCAGCTCAGCACGGCGAGCACGAGGTAGCTCCAGTGGTTGTGGTGGCGGATCCACACGCCCACGAACCACAGCAGGCTCGTCCAGGCCACGTTGGCCGCCACGAACAGGTTGGTGACCAGGCGGGGCAGCACCGTGAGCATCGCGCCGAGGACGATGAACAGCAGGGCCATCATGGCGTACGAGCCCTGGTAGATGGTCGGGTCGGTGCCCGGGTGGCCCGGCCCGAACAGCACCAGCGGCCAGATGACGAGGTTGATCCCGGCGACGATCGCCATGATCTTGAGGCGGGGGACGTCGAGGACCGCCGCCAGCCGGCGCCGCAGCGCGGGGACGGCCGGCACGACCAGCGCGAGCGTGAACAGCCCGAGGCCGAAGAGGACGAAGGACATCTCCTCCCCGCGCAGAATGCCCATCGGCCCGGGGCCGGCCAGGTAAGGGGCGGTGATCCGGCGGCCGAACAGCGTCTCGAAGTTCGTCAGCTTGTTGTGCACGATCTGCCAGAAGGTCAGGTCGCCGTAGTTCTCCAGGAACAGCTCGGTGAGCGTGCGCTGGTCCGTGCCGAACGCCGGCTGCCACTGGCCCGCGATGTGCCACTTGAGCAGCTGGTCGCCGGGCGGGTCGACGAGCTTCTGGTACGCCGTCCACGGCGCCTGCATCAGCAGCCCGGCGACCGCGATGAGCCCGACGTGCGACCACGAGGGGCGGTACCGGCGCCACAGCAGGAGCACGCCCATCGGCAGCAGCGTGAACGCCACGCCCGCGTGCGCCACCATCGCGGCCCCGGCCGCGAAGCCCGCCAGCAGCCACATGGAGCGGGCCGGCCGGCCGAAGAACAGCAGCGCGAACGCGGTGAGCGTCAGGCTCGCGGCCAGCAGCTTGGGCCAGACGAAGACGCTGTTGTACACGAAGAAGCCGGTGAAGAGGAACATCGTGAGCACCACGACGAGCCGGTAGCCGCTCAGGCGCAGGCAGCGCAGCAGCGCCCACACCGAGGGCACCACCAGCACCTGTAGCAGCACGGTGAGCGTGTGGTAGCCGAGGTTGCGCAGCAGGCCGGTGCCGGTGATCGGGTTCTGCAGGAGGACGGCGCCGGACTGCAGCGGCGGCCGGGCGCTGCCCTGCCAGTCCCAGACGGGGGTGCGGGGCTTGCGGTCCAGGATGTGGTCGGCGAAGAACTGGGGCAGCACGTTGTCGCCGGTCAGGCCGGAGAGGTGGCACGCCTCGTTGAGCTCGTGCAGCTCGGGCCGCAGCGTGCAGCCGAAGGTCGCGGTGACGAGGAAGAGCGTCAGCAGGTACAACAGGATCAGCGGCGCCGCGACGTCGACGTCACGCAGCAGGAGCCGGTCCTCGGGCCGGGCCAGGAGCCGTGCGACGGCGGCGGCCGCGAGGGCCGCGGTGAGGTAGCTGTAGACCGTCCCGGCGGTGACGTCGGCGAGGTAGACCCAGACGGCCGCGTAGCTGAACACCGCCCCGACGACGCCGGCCACGGGCACCACCAGCCACCTGGCGATCAGCTCCCGCCGCACCAGCTCCAGCCCCAGCAGGAGCCCGGGCGCGAGCAGCCAGGCGGCCTGCACCAGCAGCAGGACCGGCGAGAACAGCCCGTTGGGCATCGCGCGCACCTCCCCCGAACGCCCCCACGCGCGCGCGTGGGCAGCGCACGCACTGTACGGCACCGGGCCGGGTGAGCGGGACACCCGCTCGGCTCACCCGGGGTGCTCAGGTGGTGGTGACCGCGAAGCGGCGCAGGGCCACGCCGACGACGTTCGCGGCCGGGAGGTAGCCGTAGGCCCGCGAGTCGTGGCTGACGGCCGGGTTGTCGCCGAGGACCACGACCATCCCGGGCGGTACCGTCGCGTGGCCCAGTGCGGCAAGCGACGGCACACGGTCCACCGGGGCCGGGTCGCCCGGGACCGCGGCCACGCGCTCGATGAGGAGGCGGTCGTCGGGCAGCACGGCGCGCACGGGCGTGTCGGCGAACGCCGCGACCGTCTCGATCCCGGGCGTGTCCGGGCTGCGGAAGATGACGATGCTGCCCGTGCGCAGGCGCTCCAGGCCCGCGCGGCGCACGAGGAGGCGGTCGCCGCCGCGGTACGACGGGAGCATGCTGCGGCCGTGGTCCGTGACGACCAGGTAGCGCCGGCGGGCCACGAGCGCGGCGAGGGCCAGCGCGGCGAGCAGGGCGGCGGCGCCGGCGATCACCGGGGCACCGCCGCGGCCTCGGCGGGGTCGGCGTAGCCCCGGGCCTGGAGGCGGAACAGCGCCGCGTAGCGCCCGCCCGCGGCGAGCAGGGCGGCGTGGTCGCCCCGCTCGGCGATGCGGCCGCGGTCGAACACGGCGATCACGTCGGAGTCGCGCACCGTGGACAGGCGGTGCGAGATGAGCAGGTTGGTGCGGCCGCGCCGGGCGGTGCGCAGCGCCGCGTGGATCTCGTGCTCGGCCTCGGGGTCGAGGCCGGAGCTCGGCTCGTCGAGGATCATCAGGTCGGCCTCCGTTCGCAGGAACCCGCGGGCGATCGCGATGCGCTGCCACTGCCCGCCGGACAGCACGACGCCGTCGTCGTCGCCCTCGCCGTAGAACTCGCGCGTCAGCAGGGTCCGGTAGCCGCGGGGCAGCCCGCGCAGGGTCCCGCCGACCCCGGCGCGGGCGGCCGCCGCCTCGATGCGGTCCGGGTCGTCGCGGGCGCGCAGGTCGCCCAGCGCGATGTTGTCGGCGGCGCTGAGGTCGTACGCCATGAAGTCCTGGAACACCGCGCCCAGCCGGGACCGCAGCGCCGCCGGGTCGGCCTCGCGCAGGTCGAGCCCGTCCCAGGTGATCGTGCCGCGGGTCGGGTCGTAGAGCCGGCACAGCAGCTTGACGAGCGTGCTCTTGCCGGAGCCGTTGAGCCCGACCAGTGCGACGGTGCCGCCGGCCGGGATGGTGAGGTCGACGCCGGGCAGCACCCACGGGTGCTCGTCGCTGTAGCGGAACCACACGATGGGTGTTCGGCATGCTGTCAGGCCGCGCTATCACCGCCCTAAGCGCTCGCTAACCCGCAGTAGCGGCCCGCGTACCGCGAGCCCGGCGACCAGTGCCAGTACCGCCCCCGTGGCGCCGCCGGCCGCGACCAGCCACCAGCCGGCCAGCGCGGTGACGGCGAGCGCGGCCGCGCCGCTGAGGGTCGAGCGGGCGCGGGCGCGGTCGTCGCCGCTCTCCACCACGAACCCGGCCCAGGTGATCGCGGTGTAGACGGCGATCTCGGCGGCGACGGCCGCGGCCAGCAGCGGGCCGCTCGGGCCCCACGCGGCGAGCGCGGCGATCCCGGCGGCGGTGACGGCCACCGCGGCGGCGGACGCGGCCCGGGCCAGCCGGCGCACCGCCGGGGCGGCGCGATCCGGGTGGGCGCGCAGCCACGCCGAGAGCCGCGGCTGCCACAGGCGCAGGAGGTAGCCCCAGAGCATGCCGGCGGCGCCCGAGACCAGCATCGCCACGTAGAACGCGCTGACCTGGGTGGCGGCGGCCCGCCCGGCCAGCTCGGCGTACAGGATCGGGACGCCGGCCAGGGCGACGGCCTCACCGGTGGAGAGGAGGGCGACGGCCCGCAGCGCACCGGCGACCTCGGCCCGTGACAAGGCCGGGCGCGAAACGCCGGTGCGCCCCAGGGCGGCGAGCAGCACGGCGCTGACCAGCCCGGCGGTCGCGGCGAGGGTCCCGAGGACGGTGGCGACGCCGGCCCCGCCGAGCAGCGCCAGGGCGACCGCGACCCCGTAGCCGGCGGCGATCGCGGTGAACGCGGCGGCGTCGGCGTGCGCCGCCCCGCGCAGGCGTAGCAGGCCGACGAGGACGGTGGCGGTACCCGTGCCGGTGTACAGCGCGGCCGCCGCCGCGTAGGTGACCACCCCGGGGGCGAGGAGCGCCAGGACCGGCCCGCCCAGCAGCGCCGCCGCGAAGGGGGCCGCGGCGAACCACGCGAACAGCGGCTCCAGCCGGCGCCCGCCCGGGCCGCCGACGAGCACGAGCGCGGCCCGCTCGGTGCCCCCGGAGAGCGCGAACAGCCAGCTCATCACGCCCGAGGCGGCGGCGTACCCGGCGAAGGCGACCGGGCCCCAGGCGGCCAGCAGGGCGATGCCGGCCGCGTACTGCGCGACCCTTGCCACACCCCGCCCGGCCACGAGGACCGCCACCGTCCGCGCTCGCATCCCTATATTTAAGAACATGGAACTCAAGGTCGAGTTCGCCGACGCCGGCCGGCCCGAGCCGCCGCCGGGCTGGGAGGACTTCGCCGGCACGGGCGCGGTGCACCCGGTGTGGCGCTGGTCCGTCGTGCACGCGGCGGCCGGCCCGCGCCGCGGCCGCGCGCTGGCGGCGGTGCTGCGCGACGGCGGGGAGGTGGCCGGCCTGGTGTACGCCCGGCTGGCCGGCCCGGCCGGCACGCTCGCCGACGTGTGCTGCCCGGGCTCGTCCTCGATGCCGGGCCTGGTGCTGCGCGGCGGCCTGCCGTCGGTGCTCGACCCGGCGGGTTCGGCCGGCTCGGCGAGGGAGGACGGCGGCCGGCTGCTCGCCGCGGCGCTGGCCGCGTTCGAGGCGGCGCTGCGCCGGGAGCACCGGCGGGTGCGCGCGGTGGCGTACCGGTCCGTCTTCGCCGGCGAGCTGCCGATCGTGGCCGGCCGGCTGAGCCTGGTCGGGCGGGGGCTGCCGGTCACCGTGTTCACCAACAGGTTCGCCGACTACGAGCGCTACCTGGCCGGGCTGAGCCAGTCGCGGCGGGCCAGCCAGCGCCGCCAGGTGAAGCTCGTCGCGCGCGAGCCCGGGCTGGAGGCGTCGTTCGGCCCGCTGGCCGGGCCGGTCGACATCGCCCGGTTCAACGCCCTGGCCGATGCGACGAGCGGCCGCCACGAGGCCCGGCGGTGGCCCCCGCCGCGGCGGCTGTCGCATCCGCTGCGGGCCGCGCTGGCCGCGGTGCCGGGCGTGCTGGCCGCCCGCTACGAGCGCGCCGGGGAGCTCGTCGGGCTGGGGATCAACTTCGACCATCCATCGGTACCGCTGGCCGGCCCGTGGGGTGCCCTGGACCCGCACGCGGGCGGGCCGCACGGGCTCTGGTTCGACCAGCACGCGCGCATCCTGCGGTGGGCGATCGAGTCCGGGCGGGCCGGCGTGATCGGCGGCAAGGGGCTCGTGGAGCTCAAGTGCGAGCTCGGCTACGAGGTGGTGCCCCAGTGGCTCGTCCTGCGCCGGCTGCGTTGAGCCGCCGCAGCACCGTGAACTGCGGCACCGCCTCGAAACCGAGCTCGGCCTTCTGGGCCATCAGGCCCTTGCCGGCGATGTACCCGCCGCGGCCGGACTCGATCGCCCAGCGCAGCGAGCGCGCGAAGTGTTCGTACCAGATGCCCGACCGGCCGCCCTCGTGCGGGTCCAGTGCCGCCCACGGCCCGGCCAGCGGGGCCGCCGGGTGGTCGAAGGTGATGGTGGCCCCCACGAGCCGCCCGTCCGCGGCGGTGTAGCGCAGCAGCCGCGCCCCGGGCACGGCCGCCTGGGCGGCGTGGAACTCCAGCGACCAGCGCCGCCGCGGCGGGAACCGGCGGCGGTGGTTGCGCCGGTCGGTCTGCTCGGCGAGCTCGTGGAACGCGGCGGCGTCGAAGCGCTCCGGCGGCGGTCCGAAGTGGACTGTCACGCCCGCGTCGCCGTCGGTCTGGCGCACCAGCCGGCCCTGGTCGCGCCGGCGCTTGTTCGGCAGCGTCGCGAGGTACTCCGCGTAGCTGCCGAACCGGTTGCGCAGCACGGCCACGTCGTCGCCGCGGCGCACCAGCGCGACGCCCCGGGCCAGCGCCGGCAGGGCCGCGGCGTAGACCTGCCGGTACGACACGGCCCGGACGCGCCGCCGCCGGCCCAGGGCCGCCTCGAACGCCGCCGCCACCGCGCCCAGCCGCGCGTGCGGGCCGGGCGCCAGGCCGGGGGGCAGGTCGCCGGGCAGCGCCACGCCGGGCAGGGACATCGAGCCGGGGCACTCCACGTCGGCCACCGTCCCGCCCGGACCGATGAGCCGCGCGTGCACCAGCGCGACCACCTCGTCGCCGTCGCGCACCACGGCCGCGACCGTCGCCCCGTTGCGTGCGGCCGCCACGGCCCGCACCAGCGACCAGTCCCACACCGGGTGCAGGGGCGCGGCGCGAACCAGCTCGGCCCAGCCCGCCGGCGGGTCCGGGGCGGTGGGGTCGGCGAACTCCACGGCGAGCTCCGCGGTCATGGACAGCAGTTTACGGCCATCGATACCCCGTATGCTGCTCCCGTGACCGTACTGCTGTTCGGGGCCAACCCCGGCCTCACTCTCCGCGACACGCTCGGCGACGGCGGGCGGACCGTCGCGTTCGCCTCCGCGTGGCGGGTCGACTGGTCGGTGCGGGGCGCCGGGACCGCGCTCGTGGTCTGGCACGACGGGCGGCCGCGGGTCCTCACCGAGGCGCCGGAGCTGGGCCGCTGGCTCGCCGAGGCGTTCGTGCGCCACTTCCCGGAGGTCGCCGGCCTGCCCTGGCCGGAGCCGGCGGTGACGGTCGCGCCGGTGCGCCTCGAGCTCGACCCCGCGGCCGGGCTCCGCGCGGCCGCCGGCGACGTCGAGCTGGAGATCACCGGGGCCGGGCGGCCGCGCGCGATCGGGGTGCCGGCGTTCCCGGGCAACGGCCTGCGGCTGTCCAATGTGTACATCCCCTGCGAAACCGGCCGCCTGCGGCTCGGCGGCACCGAGGTCGCGGCGGCCTCGGCGAACGCGTTCCTGGCGGACGCCGAGGTCTGGTCCGAACCCGTCACCGACTGACGTCATTGTGTCACGGAACGTGACTTCCATCGATCTGCGTGGTTGAATGCACGGCAGTCACAAGGTCGTGGAGGTTGATCAATGTCGATCACAGCGGCGCATCCGGTGCGCATCGTCGGCGCCGGGCTGGCCGGGGCGACCGTCGCCCACGAGTTACGGCGGGCCGGGCGGCCCGTCGAGGTCATCGAGGCCGACGCCGACTGGGGCGGGCAGCTGCGCACCGCCGCCGCGGCCGGCATCCTCTACGAGCCGACCGGCGCGCACATCTTCCACACCGCCGACGAGGAGGTGTGGCGGCTGGTCAACGCGCTGGTGCCGATGCGGCCGTACCGCCACCGTGTGCGCACCGAGGTCTTCGGCCGCATCATGAGCTGGCCGCCGCAACTGCCCGAGCTGCGCGAGCTGCCGCAGTGGCCGGCCATCGAGCGGGAGCTGGCCGCGCGCCCGGACGCGCCCGCCGGCGACAACCTCGAGGCGTGGTGCATCGAGCTCATGGGCGAGACGCTGTACCGCGAGTACATCGAGGGGTACACCCGCAAGCAGTGGGGCTGCGAGCCGAGCGAGCTCGCCGCGGTCTGGGCACCGCGCCGCATCGAGCTGCGCGAGGACGGCCGGCTGGACCTGTTCCGCGACCCGCACCAGGGCTGGCCCGAGGGCGGCTACCGGCGCCTCGTCGACGGGCTGCTGCGCGGCGTGCCGGTGACCCTGGGCACCCCGGTCACCGTCGCCGACTGGGACGAGCTGTGCGCGGGCGCCTCGGCCGTCGTGCTCACCTGCGCCCTGGACGAGTTCTTCGCCGACGCGCTGGGCCCGCTGGCCTGGCGCGGCGTCCGCTTCGTGCACCGCTGGTTCCCCGACGCCGAGCACGTGCTGCCGGCCGGGGTGCTCAACACGCCGGGGCTGCAGCACCCGCACACCCGCGCGATCGAGACGAAGTGGATGAGCGGCCAGAGCGGGCCCGGGACGATGGTCAGCTACGAGTACCCCAACGCGCCCGAGCGTCACTACCCGGTCGACGACGTGCAGGGGACCAACCGCGACCTGCACCGCAAGTACGAGAAGCTGCTCGCGCAGCTGCCCGGGCCGCCGCGGGTCCTGGCGGGACGGCTGGCCACCTACACGTACATCGACATGGACCAGGCGATGCGCCAGGGCATCAACGTGGCACGGCGTCTGCTGAGCGCGGTCGGCTGACCGTCCGGGCGCGCAGCCACGGCAGGGCGAGGACGAGCCCGGCCAGCACCAGGTGTACCGCGCAGAAGCCGATCGCCACCGCGGGGGAGGCCGGTGAGCCGGTGAAGACGGTGATGTGCGACGCCCACGTGAAGCGCTCCGGGCGGCCCTCCGGCCAGCTGTACAGGTAGTAGAACGTGATGTCGTTGAGCCCGGAGACGAGCACCAGGGTGGCGGCGAAGCCCAGGCGCAGGACCCGGCCCGCCGGGGCGCCCCCGAGCCGGTAGCCCAGCAGTACCGCCAGGATCGTGAACGCGTTGACGAAGATCGCCATCTGGTAGAAGGACGGGAACGCCGCGGCCTGGTCGCTCGCGTCGGCCAGGTCCAGCACCCGCAGCACGTAGAGCGTGTCGAGCACGCCCATGTACCCGAGCACGACCAGGGCCAGCAGGGCCAGGCCGGGCCCCGGCCGCTGCGGGAACCCGCCGATGGCGAGCACCGCGCACACGACCGGGGCGATGCGCAGCAGGAACTCCGCCGGGTTGTCGATGGTCCGGTCGGGCGGCAGCACCACCATGAGGAGCAGGGTCAGGGTGCCGCCGGCTACGCCCGCCACGAGCCAGCCCCAGCCGCCGAGGACCGATCGCGTCTCGGCCGACAAGGCCCGTGACATCGAGCGTCGGATCACGGCTTCTCCGTCCAGAAGGGGCCGAGCGCGAGGGCGTCCATGCCGGTCTTGAGGTAGCAGCGGACGGCGTCGGCCGGGGTGCAGACGATCGGCTCCTCATTGTCGTTGAACGACGTGTTGACCACCATCGGTACCCCGGTCAGCGCGTGGAACTCGCTGATCATCTCGTGGTACAGCGCGTTGTCCTCCCGCGCGACAGTCTGCACCCGCGCGGTGCCGTCCTCGTGGGTGATCGCCGGCACCACCGTGCGCTGGTGCTCGAGCACGTCGAAGACCAGTAGCATCACCGGGCTCGGGTAGCCGCTGGCGAAGTACTCGCCCGCGTGCTCGGCCAGGCACGACGGCGCGAACGGCCGGAACGGCTCGCGGTGCTTCACCTTCTCGTTGAGCCGGTCCTTGGTGTCGAACCCGCGCGGGTCGGCGACGATCGAGCGGTTGCCCAGCGCCCGCGGCCCCGCCTCGATGCGGCCCTGGAACCAGCCGACGATCCGTCCGTCCGCGACCGCCTCGGCGGTGCTGCGGGCGATGCGCTCGGGCCGGGTGTAGGCCAGGCCGGCCTCGGTGAGCGCCTTCTCCATGTCGGCCTCGGGGAACTCGGGCCCCAGGAAGATGTAGTTGCCGCGGTGCCGGGGCGCGCCGCGCTCGCTGCTGACGATCATCGCGGCGCCCAGCGCGGAGCCGTCGTCGGCCGAGGCGGGCTGGGCGAAGAACTCCTCGAACGGCGTCTCCAGCAGGATCTTGCCGTTCATGACGCTGTTGAGCGCGACCCCGCCGGCCGTGCACAGCCGCGTGCGGCCGGTGTGCGCCTGCAGCCAGCGGGCCACGTGCAGCCCGGCCTCCTCGAGCGTGTTCTGTAAGGCGTAGGCCACGTCGGCGTAGTGCTGGGGCACCGCGTCGCGGGTCTTCGGGCGCGGCTCGCCGAAGCGGTCGACGAACTTCTGCGAGACCCGGTGCTTGCCTGTCGCGTGGTGGCGGAACCAGCTCAGGTCCAGCGCGTACCGGCCCTCGTCCTCGAGCCGGACGAGCTCGCGGAACGGCTCCACGAAGGCCGGCCCGCCGTACGCGGCCAGCCCCATGATCTTGCCCTCGTCCTTGGCCGGGTGGAAGCCGAGCCAGCCGGTGACGCACGCGTACATCGCGCCGAGCGAGTGCGGGAACTTCACCCGGCGCACGTCGGCGATCCGGTCGCCGTCGGCCACGGCCAGCAGCGTGGAGGTGCCGTCGCTGCCGATGCCGTCCCAGGTGATCACGGCCGCGTCGGTCCACGGCGACAGGTGCAGCGCGCTGGCCGCGTGCGCGTGGTGGTGGTCGACGAGGTGCACCTTGAAGTGCGTCTTTCCGGTGTACCCGACCGCCTCGCGCAGGATTCGCCCGAGCGTCAGCGACCGGCGCAGGTGCAGCAGCAGCGCCCCGCCGACGTGGTAGTCGTCCGAGTGCGTCTGGGCCCCGCCGCGAGCCAGCGTCGCGCGCAGGCCCTGGGCCCGGTCCGCGTAGTCGCCGCCGTCGTTGCGGAACACCGCGAGGGTCGCAGGCAGGTGCCGCAGGAAGTGGGTGCCGGCGTGCAGGACCTCGCGCGGGGCCTGCCAGAAGTACGCCACGTGGTCGACGTCGCCGAGCGTGATGCCGGCGTGGGCCAGGCACCATTTCGCGGCCTGTGCCGGAAACGCCCCGTCATGTTTGATCCGCGTGAATCGCTCCTCCTCGCTGAACGCGACGATCTGTCCGTCGAGCAGCAGGGCGGCGGCCGAGTCGTGGTGTTGGCTCAAACCCAGTACATACATGTCATTGATCATAGTCGCTGTGAACGCACGTTTGGGTCGGAAGCCTGACGGTGGTATTGATATTGACAACAGTCACCACTGTTATGTCCGAACGCCCCCGTGACGATGGAAGGCCTACAGGTGCGTCCATTTACGCTGACGGTTGTGGTCCCGTGCCTCGACGAGGCGGAGAACATCGGCCCGGTCTACGAGGAAATCGTGGCTGAGCTGGCCGGATACGACGATCTGGAGATCCTTTTCGTCGACGACGGCAGCACCGACGCCACGCTCGAGCACATCCGTTCCCTGGCCGCGCGCGACGACCGCGTGTCCTATTTGTCCTTCACTCGCAATTTTGGGGTGGAACCCGCATTTTCGGCCGGATATCGATATGCGCGCAACGACTGGATCCTGCACCTCGATGCCGATCTTCAATTCCCCCCGGCCGAGGGGCGGCGCCTCATCGAAACGGCGCGCACCGGTTACGACGCGGTGTTCGGGATTCGCGTCGACCGCAAGGACCGCTGGTCGCGCCGCGTTTCCTCGGCGGTGCACGACCTCATCGCCCGCAAGCTGCTCGGCATCGAGTTACCGCCCGGCTCGACCACGTTCCGCCTCGTGCGGGCCTCGCTGGCGCGCCGGATCGTCGACCTGCGCCTGGGCACCCCCTACTTCCTGGCCACCGTGCCGCGCCTGACCTCCGCGTGGACGACGGTGCCGACCGCGCACCGGCCGCGCCGGCGGGGGACGCCCAAGGTCAGCTGGCGCGGCCTGGCCCGCCACTCGGTGGAGCTGTTCGTGTCGTACTCCGACCGGACCATCGCCGCCGCCGTCACCGCCTGCCTGCTGGCCGCCCTCGCCGCGTTCGGCGGCTTCGCGGCGGCCCTCGCCGGCGTCTCCGCCGGGCCCCTGCTGTACCTGGCCGCCGGCATCGCCCTGGTCGCGCTGGCCGTGATGGGCCGCTACCTGGTGCACATCGGCCGCGGCCAGCCCCGCCCGCCGCAGTTCCTGGTGCGCGAGGCGAACATCCCCGTCGCCGCGGCCGACCTGCTCGAGCCCGGCCGCGGCCCGTCCCGCCCGGCCCGGCTGGCGGCCGCCTCATGACGACCCTGCTCGTGCTGGGCGGCGCCGACGGCGCGCTCGGCGCCCTCCGCACGGCCCGGCGCCTAGGCGTGCACACCATCTGCGCCGACGCGCGCGCAGACGCCCCCGGCGCCGCCGAGGCCGACGAGCTGCTCAACGTCAGCACCCTCGCCGTGCCCGCGCTCGCCGCCGCCCTGCGCGGCCGCCCGATCGACGGCGTCGTCTCGCCGGCCAGCGACGTGAACCTGCCCTCGCAGTACGCCCTCGCCACGAGGCTGGGCCTGCCGTGCGGGCTGTCGGCGGAGGCGGTGCGCGCCTCGGTCGACAAGGGCTACTTCCGCGCCGTCTGCGACGGCCTCGGCCTGCCCGGCCCGCGCTGGTGGCAGGGCCCCCGCCGGCAGGCGCGGGCCGGCGTGCGCGAGTCCGGCGTGCCCTACCCGCTGATGGTCAAGCCCACCGACTCCAGCGGCAGCCGCGGCATCGGCCGGGTCGACACCCCGGCCGGCCTCGGACCCGCGCTCGCCGCGGCCGCCGCTCACTCCCGCCGCGACGTCGTCATCGTGGAGGAGTACCTGACCGGCCGGCACTTCACCGCCGAGGCCGTGATCACCGGCGGCCGCGTCGCCGCGACCGGGGTCACCGAGCGGCGGCTCACCGACCCGCCGTACTTCGTCACCACCGAGCACTGGATGCCGGCCGGCGACCTCGCCGAACGCGCCCGCCCGCTGCTCGACGCGCTGTGCTCGGCGCTGGGGTACCGCTGGGGCGCCCTCAACGTCGACCTGCTCCTCACCCCCGACGACCGCCTCGTGGTGGGCGAGTGGGGCGCGCGCACCGGCGGCAACGGCGTCGCCGAGCTGCTCGGCCTGGCCTACGGCGTCGACGCCACGGAGGCGTACCTGCGCATGGCCCTGGGCGAGCGCATCGACGTCGAGCCCGGCCCGCCCGGCCACGCCGCGTTCCGGGTGCTCGGCGCGCCGGTCGAGGGCAAGCTCGTCGGCGTGGACGGCGTGGCCGCGGCGCGAGCGGTGCCGGGCATCGCCGACCTGGTCGTGGCGGCGTCGCTCGGCGACACCGTGGTCCCGTACACCCGCGCGGGCGCGAAGCTCGGCTACCTGCTGGCCGCGGGCCCCGACCGCCCGGCCGTGGCCGCGTCCCTGGCCGCCGCGGAGTCCGCGCTGCGCTTCGACATCGAGGCGGGCCCCTGAGCCGCGGCCGGCGCCCGTCGACGCGGTCGGAGGTGCCGTAGCGAGCGGCCGTCGCACGCTCTACAGCCGCATGGACGGCACAGCCCCTCGGCTTCGTGCTGCACGCCGGCCGGCGTCCACCCGCCCTATGCTGGCCGGGAGGAGGACCAGATGGACGCTGCGGTCCCGGCTCGCCGCCGGTGGACGGTCCGCACCGCGCCGGCGGTGATCGGCGCGGCCGTACTGCTGGCCGCGGTCGCCGTCGGCGTCCCGCTCGCGCTGCACCGGGCCGCGGGGGAGCCGGCGGTCCCCGCGGGCCTCGCCCTCGACGCGGACCACTGCCCGGTCGCCTGGCCGACCGGCGGCGCCGGGACCGCCGACCGTCCCGGGCCGCTCGTCCCGGCCGACGGCGTCGTGGCGGTGACGCTGTGCGAGCTGCCGGCCGGCCCGCCCGGCCCGGGTGGTGCCACCGGGCCGCGTGTGCTCACGGCGCGGGCGGGCGAGGTCGTGGCGGCGATGAACGCGCTGCCCGCCGTGCCCGCCGGCGAGCACGGCTGCACACTCGTCGGGTTCGCGCAGGAGCTGTCGCTCGTGGTGAGCTACGCGGCGCGCGCGCCGGTGGCCGTGCTGCTCGACCGCAACTGTGCCACCGCGACGGCCGGTGGGCGCACCCGTCGCAGCGCCGGCTCGGAGGTCGCCCACCCGGTGCTGGTCGACGGCTTCCTCGAGCGCTACCGCGAGCAGCTCGCCGCGGCGACCGACCCGGCCGGCGTCGCGGCGCCCGGCTGCGCGGCGACGCTGGCGCAGGCCGAGGTCGACGTGCGCACGATGACGGCCGAGCCGCGCGACGAGATCGCCCGCAACCGGGGCGGTGTGGAGGCGTTCGCGCCGAGCGGGCTGGTCGAGGCCCGCGTGTGCCGCTACCGCACCGGCCCCGGCGGCCTGGAGCTGGCCGCCCAGCACGCCGGGCGGCAGGACCTCGCGGGGCTGCGCGACCTGCTGAACGAGGCGGGCACGGTGCGCACCGTGGCCGAGCCGGCCGGTGCGCAGTCCGTCGCCAACCTCAGCCCGTGCCCGCCCGGCGAGCGCACGGCGGTCGACGTCGTCTGGGTCGCCGACGTCACGGGCGCCGTCGGCGAGGCGGTGGTGCCGCGCGCGCCCTGCGCGGAGTTCCGGCGCGCCGCGATCGGCCCCCTCGCGGCGCCGGCGCCACTGCTCGCGGAGCTCGACCGCCGATTGGCGTGACCGGCGGCTTGCGTGGCGGGCCGGTTGGCGTGGCGGGCCGGTTGGCGTGGCGGCCGGTTGGCGTGACCGCCGGTTGGCGTGGCGGCCGGTTGGCGTGACCGGCGGCTTGCGTGGCGGGCCGGTTGGCGTGGCGGGCCGGTTGGCGTGGCGGCCGGTTGGCGTGACCGCCGGTTGGCGTGGCGGCC
>NZ_JBEZDS010000018.1:180615-194583 GCF_040648435.1 Dactylosporangium sp. NPDC049140
CGGTTGGCGTGACCGGCGGCTTGCGTGACCGGTTGCCGGCTTGCTTGACGGCCGGCTTGCGTCACCGGCGAGGCGCGGCGGCCGATCGGCCGGTGGGTCCTCGGACCAGTCGGAGCATCAGGTGGAGCCGCGCACCACCAGCGTGGTGGGCAGCGCGGTGGGCTCGCACGGCTGGCCGCGCAGCATCGCGACCAGGGCCGCCGCGGCCGCGGTACCGAAGCCGGCCTTGTCCTGGGCGATCGTCGTGAGCCCCGGCGGGACGAGCGCGGCGACGTCGATGTCGTCGAAGCCGACGACCGCCACGTCCTCGGGCACGCGCAGGCCCGCCTCGGTCACGGCCCGCATGGCGCCGATCGCCATCTCGTCGCCGGCGGCGAACACGGCGGTCGGCGGCTCGGCGAGCGCGAGCAGCCGGCGCATCGCGGCGTGCCCGCCGTCGAGGTAGAAGTCGCCCTCCACCACGTACGCGCCGGGCAGCTCGAGGCCGGCCCCGGCCAGCGCGGCGCGGAAGCCCGTGAGCCGCTCCGCCCCGGGCCACGTGCGCTGCGGGCCGGTGATGGTGGCGATCCGGCGGTGCCCGCGCTCGACGAGGTGGCGGGCGGCGAGGGCGGCGCCGCCGGCGTTGTCGGACGTGACGTACGTGGACATCGCGCCGACGACGCGCAGGTCGAGGGCGACGCAGGGCACGTCGGCGTCGGCGAGGGCGAGCACGGCCGGGTCGCGGTCGCCGTTGTCGATGATGACGAGGCCGTCGAGGTTGTGGCGGTGCACGGCGTGCAGGTACCGCTGCCGGGCGTCGGGCCCGCTCGAGTCGGCGGCGGCGAGCATGAGCAGGTGCAGCTCGTGGCCGCTGAGCGCGGTCTTGAGCGCGACCAGGATCTCCTGCAGGAACGGGTGCCGCCAGCCGGGGCGGCGGTGGTCGGTGTCCCACACCAGGCCCACGAGATGGGACTTCTTCGTGGCGAGCGTGCGCGCCGACTCGTTCGGCTGGTAGCCGATCTCGCGGGCGCTGTCGAGGATCCGCTGGCGGGTCTCCGGGCTGACGACTTCCGGGGTGTTGAAGACGCGCGACACGGTGGCGACGGAGACGCCGCAGTGTCGCGCCAGCTCTCTGATGGTGGCCATGCCGCGCTTTCCTGTAACCGGTTTCAGCACCGTAGCAGCGCCGTTCGCGAACGGTCAACCGGTCATTGACCGTTATCATTTCGAGACTTGACAATCGACGGGCGGCCTCGGCAAGACTGGACCGGAAGCGCTCCCAAGCATCCGCCCTCGCTGATGCGCTTCGACTCTATCGCCGGTACAACCCAAAGCGACGCCAACGATGTAACCGGTTTCATGTAACCGGTTACACCGCTCATGGAAAGGAACGCGCGCATGCATCTCTCCAGACTGACGACGGTCGCGCTGGCCGCGGTCGTGGCGCTGGCCGCGTGCGGCACGGACAGCGGCGCCGGCAGCGGCGGCCCGATCACCCTGACGGTCAGCCTGTTCGGCAACTTCGGGTACAAGAACCTCTACGCGCAGTACGAGAAGGACCACCCGAACGTCAAGATCCAGGAGCGCACCGCCGCCTACAACGACCACCACCGCGACCTGGCCACCCACCTGGCCGCCGGCTCGGGCGCGGGCGACATCGAGGGCATCGACACCGGGTTCATCGCCCAGATGCGCGAGCGCGGCAACCTCTTCGTCGACCTGGGCCAGCAGCGCCAGCCGGAGTACCTCGACTGGAAGTGGAAGGCGTCGCTGACCAAGGACGGCAAGCAGATCGCCTACGGCACGGACGTCGGCGGGCTGGCCATGTGCTACCGCCGCGACCTGTTCGAGAAGGCCGGCGTGCCCTTCGAACGCGACCAGGTGTCGGCCGCCTGGGGCGGCGGCTGGGACAAGTACCTGCAGTTCGGCCGCGAGTACGCGAAGAAGGCCCCGGCCGGCAGCGCCTTCTTCGACGGCGGCGGCCAGCTGTTCAACGCCGTCATCGGCCAGGCGCCGGTCGGGTACTACAGCGAGGACAACACCATCGTCGTCGGCACGAACCCGGAGGTCCGCGCGGCCTGGGACCTCAGCGTGCAGGCGATCCAGAGCAACCTGTCGGCCAAGCTGATCGGCAGCTCCCAGGAGTGGAACAACGGCTTCGCCAAGAGCCAGTTCGCCACGATCGCCTGCCCGGCCTGGATGATGACGAAGATCAAGGACCAGTCGAAGGACGCGGCCGGCAAGTGGGACGTGGCCGCGGTGCCGGGCGGCGGCGGCAACTGGGGCGGCTCCTACCTCGCGATTCCCAAGCAGGGCAAGCACATCGACGAGGCCAAGGCGCTGGCCGCCTGGCTGACCGCGCCCGAGCAGCAGGCCCGGGTCTTCACCGAACAGGGCAACCTGCCGTCGATCCCCGCGCTGTACGACCGGCCCGAGATCGCCCAGTTCAAGAGCGACTTCTTCAACAACGCGCCGGTCGGGCAGCTGTTCACCGCCGCCGCGAAGCAGCTCAAGCCGCAGTACCAGGGCCCCCGGGCCGGCGACATCCAGACGACCATCCGCGACGGGCTGGTCCGCATCGAGCAGGGCAAGCAGTCGCCCGAGGACTCGTGGAAGCAGACGGTCGGCGACGTCAACCGTCTGGCCAAGTAGCCGCGATGACGGCCAACCTGAGCCGCCTGGACACCAAGGGCTCGCCATACCTGTACATCGCGCCGTTCTTCCTGCTCTTCGCCGGGTTCGGGCTGTTCCCGCTGCTGTACACGGCGTTCGTGTCCCTCAACGACTGGGACCTGCTGGACGCCGGCGCCCACCGCTGGGTCGGCCTGGCCAACTACACCGAGCTGATGCGGGACCCGTACTTCTGGAACGCGCTGGGCAACACGCTGAGCATCTGGCTGCTGTCCACCGTGCCCCAGCTGGCCGCCGCGCTGTGGATCGCCCACCTGCTCAACCACCGGCTCCGGGCGCGGACCGCGCTGCGCATGGGCGTCCTGCTGCCCAACGTCACCTCGATCGTCGCGGTGACGATCGTGTTCACCCAGCTGTTCGGCCGCGACTTCGGGATGGTCAACTGGGTCCTGGGCCGGCTCGGCGCCGGGCCGATCGACTGGCAGGCCGGCACGTGGAGCTCCCACCTGGCCATCGCGAGCATCGTCGCCTGGCGCTGGACGGGGTACAACGCGCTGATCTTCCTCGCCTCGATGCAGGCGATCCCGAACCACCTCTACGAGGCGGCCGACCTCGACGGGGCGACCCAGGCGCAGCAGCTGCGCCGCATCACCGTGCCGATGCTGCGCCCGACGATCATCTTCACCACGCTGATCTCGACCATCGGCGGCCTGCAGATCATGGCCGAGCCGCTGCTGTTCGCGGGCGCCCAGACCCCCACCGGCGGCTCCGACCGGCAGTTCCAGACGATCGCGCTGTTCATGTACGAGCAGGGTTTCCGGGAGTTCCGCTTCGGCTACGCCTCCGCGGTCGCCTGGACGCTGTGCCTGCTGATCGTCGTCGTCGCGGCCGCCAACCTCCTGCTGACCCGGCGCATCGCCAACGACGAGGAGTGAGCCGATGACCGTCACCACCCTCGCGGACACCCCGGCCGCGCCCGCACCGCCCCGCCCCGGCCCGGCGCGCCGTCGCCGCGGGTTCGGATATCCGCGGCGCGGCTCGGTCTGGACCTACGGCGCCCTGCTGGCGGTCGTGGCCGGGTCCGTCTTCCCGCTGTACTGGTCCCTCGTCGTGTCGTCGCAGACGCCCGACGCGGTCACCCGGGTGCCGCCGGCCCTCGTGCCCGGCGGTCACCTGTTCGACAACATCGCCCGGGTGTTCGACACCACCGACTTCGGCCTCGCGCTGCTCAACTCGTTCATCGTCAGCGGCTCGGTCACCGTCTCGGTCGTGTTCTTCTCCACCCTCGCCGGGTTCGCGTTCGCCAAGCTGCGCTTCCGGGGCCGCAAGTGGCTGCTCGCGCTGGCCGTGGGCACGTCGATGGTGCCGCACCAGCTGGGCGTGATCCCGCTGTACATCCTGATGGCCGGCCTCGGCTGGACCGGGCACCTCGCCGCCGTGATCGTGCCCGGCCTGGTGACCGCGTTCGGGGTGTTCTTCATGACGCAGTACCTCGGGCGGGCGGTCCCGGACGAGCTGCTGGAGGCCGGCCGGGTCGACGGGTGCGGGACGTTCCGGCTGTACTGGCACGTGGTGCTGCCGGCCGCCCGCCCCGCGGCCGCGGTGCTGGGCCTGTTCACGTTCATGCAGGCGTGGAACGACTTCTTCTGGCCCCTGGTCGTCCTGCAGGACAACCCGACCGTGCAGGTCGCGCTGTCGGCGCTGGCCAGCGGGTACACCACCGACTACACGCTGACGCTGACCGGCACGCTGCTCGCCACGCTGCCGATCCTCGTCGTGTTCCTGGTCCTCGGCCGGCAGATCGTCGGCGGCATCATGAACGGAGCGGTCAAGGGATGAGCGCAAGTGTTGCGGGAGCCGCGGCCGCCTCGACGGCCGACCTTCCCGACGTGCCGGCCGGCTTCGTGTGGGGTACCGCCACCGCGGCGTACCAGATCGAGGGCGGGGCCGGCGAGGACGGCCGCGGCGAGTCGATCTGGGACGTCTTCTGCCGCCGGCCCGGCGCCGTCGCCGGGGCCGCGTCCGGCGCGGTCGCCTGCGACAGCTACCACCGCTGGCGCGACGACGTGGACCTCATCGCCGGGCTCGGCGTCGACGCCTACCGGTTCTCCGTCGCCTGGCCGCGCATCATGCCCACCGGGCGCGGCGCGCTCAACCAGGCCGGGCTGGACTACTACGACCGGCTCGTCGACGCGCTGTGCGAGCGCGGCATCCGGCCGTTCGTCACCCTGTACCACTGGGACCTGCCGCAGGCGCTCGAGGACGGCGGCGGCTGGCGCACCCGGGACACCGCCGAGCGGTTCGCCGAGTACGCCGGCCTGGTCGCCGGGGCCCTGCATGACCGGGTGCGGGACTGGATCACGCTCAACGAGCCGTACTGCTCCTCGATCGTCGGCTACGCCGAGGGCCGCCACGCCCCCGGCGCCACCGAGGGGCACGGCGCGCTGGCCGCGGCGCATCACCTGCTGCTCGGGCACGGCAAGGCGGTCGCGGCGATCCGGGCCGCGGCCGGCCCCGCGGCCCGCGTGGGCATCACGCTCAACCTCTCGCCGGTCGTGCCGGCCACCGCCACCGACGCCGACCGGGCCGCGGCGCGCCGGCTCGACCTCGTGCTCAACCGCCAGTTCACCGACCCGGTCCTGGCCGGGGCGTACCCGGACGGCCTGGAGCGGCTGTACGCCGGCGTCAGCGACTTCTCGTTCCGCCGCGTCGGCGACCTGCGGCGCATCGGCGCGCCGCTGGACTTCCTGGGCGTCAACTACTACTACCGGCTGTACGCCGCCGACGCCCCGCACACGGAGCCGGACCCGGCCCGGCGCAGCGCCGCCGACATCGGCGTGCGGCAGGTGCGCCCGGCCGGCGTCGGCACCACCGGCCTCGGCTGGCCGATCGAGCCGGAGGGCCTGCACGACACCCTCATCGGGCTCGCCGGCCGCTACCCGGGGCTGCCCCCGGTGTACATCACCGAGAACGGCTGCGCCGAGCTGCGCGACGAGCCCGGGCCCGACCCCGAGCGGATCGCGTTCATCGCCGGCCACCTGACCGCGGCGACCCGGGCCGCGGTGGCCGGCGACGGCCTGGATCTGCTCGGCTACTTCTACTGGTCGCTCATCGACAACTTCGAGTGGGCCCGCGGGTACGGGCCGCGCTTCGGGCTCGCCCACGTGGACTACGCGACAGGCATCCGCACGCCCAAGGCCAGCTACCACTGGCTGCGCGACCGGTTGCGGGCCTGGCGCAAGCGCACCCGACGGTCGGATCCGTGACCCACCGGCGGCCGCGGCGGCCGCCGCGCCGGGGCTGCTGTACCTCGTCGAGCTCTGCCTGGCGGCACTGCTCATCGCCGTCGTACCGTCGCTGCTCGCCCTGGCGGGCGCGGCCCGCAGCGGCCTGCGCGTCCTGCGGACCGCTAGGCGGGGAGCGGGTCGGGGTTGGGCGGCTTCGCGGCGCCAGCGAGCCAGTCCAGCAGGAACGGGCGCAGGTCCCGGCCGGCCAGGCGGCTCGCGAGGGCGATGAACTGCTCGGTCGAGCCGTTGCCGTACCGGTGCCCGTCCGCCCAGGCGCGCAGGATCGCGAAGAACGTGGCGTCGCCGGTCCGCAGGCGCAGGGCGTGCAGGGTCATCGCGCCGCGGACGTAGCTCGAGACGGTCATCGCCGCGCCGCCCTCCGGCCGGTACGGCGCCGGGGTCCAGAACGCCGAGGTCTCGGGCAGGCCGTAGTACCGGTTGAACAGCTCGCGGACCGTCATGCCGCCGTCGTGTTCGGACCACAGCCACTCGGCGTAGGTGGCGAAGCCCTCGTTGAGCCAGAAGTCGTACCAGTAGTCGAGCGAGACGCTGTCGCCGAACCACTGGTGCGCCGTCTCGTGGGCCACGGTCCCGACGGCGCTGCCGGCGTCGCGGCCGTCCACGAACGTGCTCGGGTAGATCGGGCGGGTCTGCGTCTCCAGGGCGAACTGCAGGCCGTCGTCGCGCTCGACGATGGCGCCGGCGGTGTCGAACGGGTACGGGCCGAACAGCCCCTCGAAGTAGTCGATGATCTCGTCGGTGCGCGCGACCGCCGTGCCCGCGCTGGCCGGGAGGGCGGCGTCGACGGCGAGGATCGTGGTCCGGCCGCGGTGTACGTGCTCGTCGACGCGCCAGCGCCCGATCGCGATCGTGGACGCGTACGTCACCATCGGCCGCGCGCTCGCCCAGCGCCACGTCGTCCAGCCGGCGTGCGTCGTGTGGCCCAGCGGGCGCCCGTTGCCGATCGCGGTCAGGCCGTCGGGCACGGCGACCTGCACCGAGTAGGTCGCCTTGTCGCCGGGGTGGTCGTTCGCCGGGTACCACGTCGTCGCCGACTCGGGCTCGCCGATCGCGATCGCGCCGTCGTCGGTCGCGACGAAGCCGTACTTCAGGTCCGGGAACTGCCCGGTCTCGTCGGGGATGACCCACTGCTGCGGCACGCCGTGGTAGCGCACGTCGACGGTGAACGGCCGGTGCTCCGGCAGCCCGCGCGGCGGCGTGACCACGAGCTCCCAGCCGTCGCGGGTCCAGGTCGCGGGCCGGCCGTCGACCTGCACCGCGTCCACGGTCAGCCCGATGAGGTCGAGGTCGAAGCGGGAGAGGTTCTGGGTCGCCGTGGCACGGATGGTCGCGTGGCCGGTCAGCTCGTCGGTGTCCGGCCGGTAACGCACGTCGAGGTCGTAGTGGGCGACGTCGTAGCCGCCGTTGCCGTAGGCGGGAAAGTCGGGGTCGCCGGCCCCGGCCGTTCCGGGCGTGAAGACCGGGGCGAGCAGCGCCGCGCCGGCCAGCATCGTCAACCATCCCATGCCGGACAGACCATTGACCCGCGCGGATGGTTGCGGTCTTGCCCCGGCGCGCTCGCCGGCGTAGCTTGAACATATGTTCAGAACGGACGTTCAGAACACTGTATTCGATGTCGCCGTCGTGGGCGGCGGCCTCGCGGGGCTGGCCACGGCCTTGCGGCTGCAGGCGGAGGGCCGGTCCACCGTCGTGCTCGAGGCGCACGGCCACGCCGGCGGGTGCGCCGGGTACTACCGGCGGCGCGGGTTCTCCTTCGACGTCGGCGCGACCACCCTCGTCGACTTCGAGCGCGGCGGGGTCGGCGCCGAGCTGTTCGACGCGGCCGGCCTGGCCGCGCCGCCGACCGAGCCGCTGCCCGGCTACGTGGCCTGGCTGCCCGACCGCACCGTCGTGCTGCACCGCGACCAGCGGGCGTGGCACGCCGAGCGGCTGCGGATGCTCGGCGACAGCCCCGCGCACCGCGCGTTCTGGCACCGCCTGGACCGCCTCGCGGACGCGTTCTGGCGGGCCAGCCGCGCCGGGGTGCGGATGCCGATGCGCGGCCTCGCCGACGTCGTCCACAATGGACTTCGGGTGCGCGCCCGCGACCTCCCGCTGGCCCGGCACCTGGGCGACACGCTCGGCGGGGCGCTGCGCCGGCACGGGCTGCGCGGCGACGACCCGCTCGTCGGGCTGCTGTCCATGCTCGTCGAGGACACCGTGCACAGCACGGTCGACCGGGCGCCGCTCATCAACGCCGCGCTCGGGATCACGATCCGCGGGGCCGGGCTCAGCCGCGCCACCGGGGGCATGCGCGGCTTCTGGCAGACGGTCGTCGGGCATTACAAGCTCCAGGGCGGCCGGCTGTACTGCGGGTGGCGCGCGACGGCCGTCGAGGGGCGCGACGGCGACTTCCGCGTCCGCGGCCCCCGCGGCACCGTGCGCGCCCGGCAGGTCGTCAGCGCGCTGCCGGTCGCCACCACCGCCGCGCTCGCCGGGGTGCCCGGGGTGCGCCCGGCGCTGGAGCCGTTCGTGCGCCGCGACGCCGGCGAGCAGGGCGGGGCCGTCGTCGTCTTCCTCGGCGTGCCCGAGGACGAGGTCGCCGGGCCGGCCTTCACCCATCACCAGCTGCTGCGCTCGTACGGCGAGCCGCTGGGCGACGGCAACAACATGTTCGTCTCCGTCTCGTCGCCGGGCGACACGGCCAGCGCGCCGGCCGGACACCGGGCGGTGATGCTGTCGACCCACACCGAGCTCGCCGGGTGGGAGGACCTCGACGACGCCGGGCACGCCGAGCGGCGCGAGAAGACGGCCGACGTCATGATCGAGGAGGCGCGCCGGGTGTACCCGCGACTGGCCGAACGGCCCGTCGTCCGCGAGACGGGCACCCCGCGGGCCTACGCGCGGTACACCTTCCGCCCGCGCGGCGCGGTCGGCGGGGTCCGGCAGAGCCCGGCCAACGCCAACCAGCACGCCGTGCCGCACGACATCGGGGTGCCCGGCTTCTGGGTCGTCGGCGACTCGACGTGGCCCGGCCTCGGCACCGTCGCCTGCGTGCTCGGCAGCCGCATCGTCGCCGGCCTGGTCCTGCGGCACGGGCGGAAGACGGCGGGCTCAGCCGCCGGTCGGGCGCCGCGGCCGGAGCAGGCGGCCGGACGCGTGGCGCGGCGGGGGAGGGTCGCATGAAGACCGTGCACGTCAACCGGCCGGCGCTCGCCGACCTCGGCCCCGACCTGCTCGCCACCGGCCCCGGGCGCCGGGCCCTGGCGCTGGCCCGCCCCGCGGCCGGGATCGCCCTCTACGCCGCCGTCGCCTGGGCCGCCCCGAGCCGGCCCGCGCTGTGGCTGCTCGCGCCGGTCGTCGTCTTCGGGATCTTCGTCGCGGTCGTCACCGTGACGCACGACGTCGTGCACCGGGCGATCGGGCTGGGCTCCCGCGGTACCGAATGGGCGCTCTTCCTCTGTGGGCTGGCGCTCTTCGAGAGCGGGCACGCCTACCGGGCGACCCACCTGCAGCACCACCGGCGCTTCCCCGGCGACGACGACCCCGAGGGCCACCCGGCGCGGCTGAGCGCGCTCGGGGCGGTGCTCTACGGGCCGGTGTTCCTGTTCCGGCTGTGGTGGTGGGCGCTGCGCCGGACGCGGTCCGAGCGCGGGTGGCTGCTCGCCGAGGCCGCGGCGCTGCCGGTCGCCGCGACGGCCGGGGTCCTGCTATGGCCGCACACGCCGGCCGTGCTGCTCTACGTGGTGCTCGCCGTCGCCGGCAGCTGGGTGTACCCGCTGCTCACCGTCCACCTGCCGCACGACCGGCACGGCGACTCGCCGCTCACCCAGACCAGCACCCTGCGCGGCCGGATCGTGCCCGCGGTGTTCCTGGAGCTGACCTACCACCTCGAGCACCACCTGTACCCGCAGGTGCCCAGCCACCACCTCGCCGAGCTCAGCCGCCGGCTCGACCCGTTCCTGGCCGCCAACGGGGTCCGCCCGCGCCGGGTACCGTGACGGTTACGCTCGACCCCGATGAACCGCAAAGCCGAGGCCCGCGACCGAATCCTGCGCGCCGCCGTCGACACGCTCGCCACCCAGGGGTTCGCGGCCGCGACGGCGCGCGCGATCGCGGTCACCGGCGGCTTCGCGCCCGGCGTCATCTACTACCACTTCGAGGACCTCGAGGACGTGTTCCTCGCGGCGATGCGCTACACGAGCGACCGGCGCATGGAGCGGTACGTCGAGCGCACCGCCCCGGCCGCCGACCCGCCCGCGATGCTGCAGGCGCTGCGGGAGCTCTACGCCGAGGACGTGGCGACCGGGCACATCGCCGCCGTGCAGGAGCTGACCGTCGGCGCCCGGTCCTCCGAGCGCCTCGCCGCGGGCGTGCGGGCGGAGATCGAGCGGTGGGAGGAGTACGCGGAGACCCTGCTGCGCCGCCTCACGGCCGGCACGCCGCTGGCGGAGCTCATCCCGGCCCGCGCCGCCGCGACCGCCGTCATGGCGTTCTACCTGGGCCTGGAGATGCTGACCCACCTGGACGGCGACCGCGCGCGGGGGGAGGCCCTGTTCGCCGCGGCCGAGCCCCTGGCCGCACTGCTGGGAGCGTTGCTGCCGGGCCCGGGCGCGCCGGGGTTTCCGGGTTTCGGCCCGGGCCCGGGCGAGCCGGCATAGAACATCCCGCGTTTGTACGCCGGCCAGCGTGTGTTCGGCTGCGACCGGCAGGGTGATCCCATGCTGACCCGACGGCAAGTCCTCACCGGAGCGGCGGTGACGACCGGCGCCGTGCTGCTGCCGGCCACCGCGGCCTCCGCGCACAACGACCACGATCACGACCACGGCAACCCGGCCACGCCGTTCGCGCTCGGCGTGGCCAGCGGCGACCCGTTACCCGACAGCGTCATCCTGTGGACCCGGCTGCTGCGCGCGAACCTGCCCGACCGCCCGGTCGAGGTCGAGTGGCAGGTCGCCCTCGACGAGCGGTTCCGCAAGGTGGTCCGCGCCGGCTCGGTCGGCGCGCGGCCCGAGCTGGCGCACTCGGTGCACGTCGACGCCCGCGGCCTGCAGCCCGGCCGCGAGTACTTCTACCGCTTCCGCGCCCTCGGCGTGCTCAGCCCCACCGGCCGCACGAAGACCGCGCCGGCGCCGTGGCAGGACGGCGACCGGCTGCGCTTCGCGATCGTCAACTGCCAGGACTTCCAGAACGGCTACTGGCCGGCCTACACGGGCGTCGCCGCCGAGGACCTCGACGTCGTGCTGCACCTCGGCGACTACATCTACGAGTACGACCCGCACAGCCGCTTCGCCGACCGCAACCACACGACCCCGGCGACGCCCGGCCTCGACCAGCTCGTCACGCTGGCCGACTACCGGGCGCGGCACGCGCAGTACAAGGGCGACCCCGCCCTGCAGGCCGCGCACGCCGCGTTCCCGTGGATCGTCACCTGGGACGACCACGAGACCGAGAACAACTACGCGTCGCTTGTCGACGAGGTCGACGACACCGGCGCGCAGCACCAGTCGCCGGCCGACTTCGCCCGCCAGCGCGCCGCCGCCTACCAGGCGTACTACGAGCACATGCCGATCCGCGCGAACCTGAAGCCGGGCCGCCCCGACCTGCGCATCTTCCGGCGCTTCGACTTCGGCCGGCTGGCCCGCCTCAACGTGCTCGACACCCGCCAGTACCGCACCGACCAGCCGGGCGGCTTCCCCGGCGACTTCGGCCTGCCGCAGGCCGGCACCGCCAACACCACCGGCACCCTGACCGGGGCGGACCAGGAGCGCTGGCTCGCCGAGGGCCTCGACCGCTCGCCGGCCCGCTGGAACGTCATCGCCCAGCAGGTGATGATGAGCCGCATCAAGCTGCCGAACCCGACCGGCGGCGTGCCGGCGATCCTGGCCAACCTCGACCAGTGGGACGGCTACGCGCCGCAGCGGACCCGCCTGCTGCAGCACCTGACCGACGCCAAGGTGCGCAACCCGGTCGTGCTGGCGGGCGACATCCACTCGACGTGGCTGAGCGAGCTGCGCGTCGACTTCGACCGGCCGGAGCAGGCCCCGGTGGCCGTCGAGTTCACCGCCACGTCGATCAGCTCCGACTTCCCGATCGCGTTCGACGGCCCGCTGAAGGCGCTCAACCCGACCCTGAACCCCCACGTCCGGTACTTCGACGGCTCCCGCCGCGGCTACCTGCGCTGCGTCGTCGACCGGCACGAATGGCGCACGGACGCCCGCACGGTGGACACGATCGACGTGCGCCAGGCCCCGGTGACCACGACCGCGTCCTACGTCGTCGAGTCCGGCGCATCGACCCTGCACGCGGCCTAGCGGCAACGCGGCGGAGTGGCCGATCGCCGGCCACTCCGCCGCGGGCGAAGCGCTCAGGTGACGGTCAGGCTGTCGATGTTCGCGCCGTTGGTGCCGGTGGTCGTCGCCCGGATCGCGAGCTGGCTCCCGGCCGGCAGGGACGCGGTGAACGACGTGGTGCCCCAGGTGTCCCAGGAGCCGGTCGGGTCGAACGGCAGGGCGCCGTTGACGGTGGCGCCGTTGACCGCGATCGCCAGCGGGCGGCTGGCGGTGGTGCCGTTGGCGTACCGGAACGTCAGCGTCCTGGTCCCCGCGGCCGGCACGCTGACCGTCCACTGCACGTAGGCGCCGCTGGCCGAGCCGTCGGCGAAGTCGACGAAGCCCGTTCCGGTGTAGTCCGGGTGGCGCGTGTCGATGACGGCGCCGCTGAGCGCGGCCCGCTCGGCCGGGTACACGGTGCCGCCCGTGGCGGCTGGGAAGGCCGATCCGCTCGGCTCGACCGTGGCGGCCACGCCGCCGCCGGTCACGACGGCGATGGACGGGGTCACGACGGTCAGGACGTGCCTGGCGGCGTCCCACACGGTGCCGCCGCCGCTGGTGACGGCGGTCGCCTCGCTGTTGTAGGACGGCAGCGTGGCGCCGCCGTTGACCCGCATGCCGACCGGGGCGGTGAGCCCGTGGATGCGCACGACGTACCGGCGCGTGGCGGGGGCGCCGTCGTAGGTGCCCTGCGGGTGGCGGATCGTGGTCCGGGTCGCGGCATCGGTGTACGCCAGCGTGGTGACGCTCCTGGCCCCGGTGACGCGGTAGGACTCGGTGACGCCGTCGTCCTCCACCACGTCGAAGGTGCCGTCGGCGCCGGCGTAGACCTCCATCTCCAGCTGGCGCTTGTTCAGGAAGGCCGTGCTCTGCGCGTACTGGTACTTCGGCAGGATCGCGCCGGCCTTGACGAACAGGATGATCTCGCCGGTGTAGGTGACGTACGGCAGGTCGGTGGCGTCCGTGCCGGCGTGCTTGATGTCGGCCCAGAGGTTGTACCAGGTGGCGCCGGCCGGCAGCCAGACGTTCTGGGTCGCCCCGCCGTCCGACGTGACCGGCGCGACGAGCACGGACGGGCCCCACATGTACTGCAGGTCGTGCGAGTACGCGTTGGGCCGGCTCTGGTAGTCGATGACCATCGCCCGGGCCATCGGCATGCCCGTGGCGGCGGCCTGGTGGGCGATGCTGTAGATGTACGGCAGGAGGGTGTACCGCAGCTCGCCGTACTTGCGGAAGTCGGCCTGGATGGCCGCGCTCTGGTCGAGCGGCCAGCGGGAGGCGGCCGGGCCCTGGTCCGTGGTGCTGGCCCCGCTGTGCGGCCGCCAGATCGGCGACAGGCTCGACCACGCGGCCGTCCAGTTGCGGTAGAACGGCTCCGGGATCAGGCCGCCGGTCCCGCCCTGGAAGCCGCCGCCGTCGATGTTGGAGTACGGGAAGCCGCCCAGCCCGCCGACGAGCATGCCCCTGATCTGCTGGCGCATCTCGTCGTAGGTGGACGCGATGTCGCCGGTCCAGTAGTGGCCGTAGCGCTGCTGCCCGGCCGACGCGCCGCGGCTCCAGGTCCACGGGCGCCGGGCCGTGCCGATGTGGCCGGCCGCCTGCGGGTCCCAGCCCTCCTCGCCGACGCCCTTGTGCAGGTAGAAGAAGTAGTCATCTGTGTCCCTTGTGGACGCCCTGGCGGGTGGGAAAATGGGATGGTTGCCCGCCGACGTCGTCGCGGCTTGGTTCGATGAGACCGT